>NZ_SJPY01000012.1 GCF_007860185.1 Novipirellula aureliae | reverse complement strand
TCGGACGTGATGTCCAAGGTCACGCCGTTGCCCGAGCCATCATCGAGGACAATGCTACCGACAGCGTTCACATCCGGATTGTCTTGCGAAAAGTTGATCGCAGCGGTTGCTTTCGCATCGACGGTCGTAGCGCCCGTCAGTTCAAGGGAACCGGTCGACTTGACAGCATCCGTCGCGGCTGGGATATCGGCAATCGTGACATTTGCTTGCTCCGCAGCAGCGGTGACTTGTACGGAAACTTTGAGGGAGCCAGTCGGACCAAGGTTGGCTTGATCGATTTGCAAGTTTGTGACTTTGTCGAAGTTGGTGCCCGCTTTGCTCAAGAAGTCCAAGCCACCGTCGAGTAGTTTTCGGCCTTGGAAGGTGGTCGTTTGGGCGATTCGGTTTATTGCCTCGAGGGAGCTGTCGATTTGCAGTTGGTTCGCTGCGATTTCATTATCGCTTAATGCACCTGTGTTAGCCGCTTCAACAACCAAACCGCGCACGTCGCTCAAGAGTGAACTGACCTGTCCAAGGGCAGAATCGGCGGTTGTAATGATTTGATTCGCACGGTTCGTATTGCTAATCGCTTTGTTGAAGCTGGTGATTTCACTTCGCAACGCTTCACTGGCAATCAAACCAGCCGGATCGTCTTTACCGCTGTTAATGCGAAGGCCCGTACTCAACCGAGTCATTGCTTCTTGCAAGTCGTCGTTGCTGCGCATTAAACGGTTCTGAGCCACAAGTGATGAAACGTTGGTGTTGATTCTGGTCATGGTCGTGCCCTGCTATCGTCATCCCTGAAATGGTTTAAATAAATCGCTTGGCCGGTATGGCTGTACGATTAGCCCGAACCCAAGCATTGACATTTGAGGCTATTTAGTGCCGAGTCAGGGGCGTTCGTTTTCATCGCCGTTACTGTGGATCGGCGAGAATGCTAGCGGACAATCAAGGACGTTGTCAAAAAGAAGTCGAATCGTGGCCGCAAGGCTCGCTGATCCGTTAGAGGCTGCATAACTAAACGTCGTCCTCAGCCCTTGGGACGATCTAAACCCAAAGCTTCCAGGACACGCACGACCGTTGCTTCGATCGGTTGGTCGGTGATGTCGACCATTTTGTATTTCCGCTGTCGGTATATTTGTTCAGCTTCCATGACTTCGCGGATAATGCTCTTCAAATCGGTATAGCGGTGCTCCACCGGACTTGCTTTTCGAATTGCCTTGTCGAACTTATTGATCGACATTCGGCGAGACCGGATCTCGTAAAGCCGCTTCGGTTGTATTGTCAATGCAACGGTCTTATCGCGATAACTCTTCTTGATCTCTTCAGGAATGCCCGACTCGATCGCGATCGAAACGTTTGCCACCTTAAACCCGAGTTCACCGAGCACAATCGATGTAGGTGTTTTACTAACTCGGCTAAGACCGATAAGGATAATGTCAGCTTCGCCGACGGTTTCAAGTCGCCGCGAGTCGTCGTGTTGAAGCGTAAACTCCAACGTATCGAGTCTGCGAAAGTACTCTTCGTCCAACCGGTTTGCTGGCTCAAACGCTGGTTCACAATTCGAAGCATCCGCAACAAAACGGATGACCGTATCCGTTAAACTGTATTCGGGTATTCCGCGGTCTTGGCAACGAACCCGGACCAACTGCGTCAACTCTGGGTTGAGCAGTGCGTGAAAAATCCAACAATCGCTGCCGCTCGCTTTCTTCAGAATCGCATCGATTTGTTCTGCGGAATCAATAAACGTATGCGTGACAATCTTAGTGGTTAAATGGGGGAATTGAGCAATCGCCGAATAGATTACCTGATTTGCCAAGCTACCAGTAGCTGCAGAGATTAGGTGCAGCGTGACCGATTTTTTACCGTTCGATTGATTTGCTTTTGTTGATTTCTTCATCCGCTAATCCGGTTGCTGAACTTTTGTCCTATAAACATCACTTGGCAATCAACGCAATGGCTGGTATCGATTCCGATTGCCAAATTCGGATCGCATCGATTGGATAAATTAACATGATCATGTTAACGATTAGAGAATCCCGAATCCAGAAGAGGCAAACCACTTCAAGGATGGAAACGGTAACGATGCTGGCCCGAAGCCGAAACGACGCTGCCGCGATTGCACCGATCAAACACATTAGATAGTCGCTTAAAGAATTCAAAATACTGTCGCCTGTATAATCAAGCGATATCGTTGCTTCACGATAACGATTGATCATCAAGGGCGTATTTTCGGCTACTTCCCAAACCGCTTCGATCGTAGCTATTAAGATGAAGATAGAGGAGCGGCTAATCTTGCCGCGAAACGCTAAAGAGAAAATGACCCACAGTGCCAATCCATGCTCAAGATGGGATAGCGAATAGGGATCTAGCAGGTGCTGTGAATTATGACGGGACCAGACATCCCAAGACCAAAGCGAAAGGTCACCCGCTTCACACCACCATATTCGACCCATCAAGGCCAATAAAACAACCATTGCCGTAGCGATGCCCGAAAGCACCACTACGAGATGGTTAAAGCGGTCATGACGAAATTTCATGTATCCGGCGTCTATCGTCGCACGGTTGGAGATAACCGTCTTCCTGAGCGGCAGTCTTACGGAGTTTCGCTATCGGGCGTCTCGGCACCGAGAGTCGTATTGCTGTCCGGAGTCTCGACACCCATCGTTGTGTTGGAATCGATCTCATCCACTTCTTCGGTGCCAATTGTGACATCGATCTCATCGGTTGCTGGTGGTTGGCAGCCAATCGCGAAAGTCAACATGCCAATTGCAGCGAAAGCCGTCAGTGTTGTTTGAAACATTTTCATCGAAAAATCCTCAGGTGTAAAGTGTTGAATGATCGCTTCGGATAGAAACGATCTTGAACCAGTTGGTCGAAGCAAGCGTTATTTTGAACACAACAAAGCGTCGTTGACAACACCTCCTCCATCCATTGTGGCGACAGTTTACGTGAAATTTGAAGGGGGGAACCCCAATAATCCTTAATTTCCGCGTTTAACACCGGGAATGTCGTAATAGTTTGCACCTGAGAATAATGGATACCCGCCTATTTTCCGATCTCCTCCCATTAGACATCCTAACCAATTGTAGCGACCTTCATCGTCTCGAAACGGTTGTGACGGATGCGATATTTTGACGCACCCTTTCGCCTAAATGATACAGAGAACCGATGAAAGTTAACATTCGCTTTGCAATCGCACTTCTCGTTGGCTCGCTTTCGCTGAGCGCCCCGCTTGAAGCTCCTGCACAACAACCCGATCGAATTACCGACGAATTGTTTGATTTCCAGTCTTCTGGGGATGAGGTGTCGGTGCATCGTGTGGAGGATTATTACTCCTTGCCAACCAGCCCGTCCGACCGATCTCGTACAGCGATGACGCCGGCAGAAATGCGAATGGCGAGAGCGATCTATCGGAAAGAGCAGCGAATTGCTCGACTCGAATATCGCGCATGGAACGGCTACGAACCATTAAGGCCAACCTGGAACGCTAACCCAATGACGTCGAGCCGCTATGGTCGATCGATTATCTACGTTCCGGTCTATGTCTACCATTAAGGGCGGCAAAGAAACAACTTGCGCATGGAACCAAATTATAGAAACGCGTCGGAGTCAGCGTCACTCGGCATACGCCAATCACCTCGCGGCGACAAACTGACCGAGCCTACTTTGGGGCCATCCGGGACGCAATTTCGTTTGAATTGGTTTTTGAAGAAACGGTCGAAGAAAACAGCTAGCGTTTTTTCGATCAACGAATTTTCAAACGGTTGACTAAAGCTTGCTTGCTTTGCCAAAAACAAGATCTTTTCTCGGCGAAAGCCGTACCGAACAAACTGGTACAGAAAAAAATCGTGCAACTCGTAGGCGCCGATTGATGCTTCCGTTTCTTGGCGGATCGATCCATCGGCTGCGGGTGGCAAAAGCTCGGGTGAAATCGGTGTGTCGGCAACGCGATGCAGTAGCTCGGTTGTCGGGTCTTCATGGTAATGATCGGCAGCAAACCGGACGAGGAAGCGAACGAGTGTTTTGGGAATCGATGTGTTGACGTTGTACATCGAAATATGGTCCGCATTGTAAGTGCACCACCCGAGCGCCTGCTCACTCATATCGCCCGTTCCGAGTACAAAACCTCGACTCATTAGCAGCATGGTGCGAATCCTGGCTTGGACGTTTTCAAACGTCAAATCTCCTCGGTCCGATGGGACATCGCGAAGCGATTCTTGCAGCGATTCGGCGGTGGTTGACGAATCAATCGATATTCCAAGTGGTTTATGCCGAATCGCTAAAAAGGTATTCAAGCACAGATCGCGGATATCAATCGTTTCGCCCGTAATCCCCGTCAGTTTGATTAAATCATTCGCACTCGTTTTCGTATGCTCCGTCGTTCCAAATCCAGGCATTGTCAAGCCGATAATGGAACGACGGGGACGCTGCATCGCATCGCATGCACGTAGCGCGACCAATAGGGCCAACGTGCTGTCGAGACCACCGCTGATACCAATCGCAAGCGGAGTTGTCTCGGGTAATCGCGCCAAACGTTTTGTTAGGGCAACGGTCTGCATCGCGAAAATTTCTTCGCAGCGGGATTCGAGTTCCGCCGACTGTTTCGGGACGAACGGATGGGCGTCCACTTTTCGCAGCAGTGTGGCTCTCGGCTGTAGATCCTCTCGGTTGCTTCGCAACGGACCTCTCGATAAGTCGACGCGTCGATACTCGGTTTGCAGCGATTGTTTGCCGTCATCGAATGATCCGATGACCTGGCGATCGTGAGCGAGTTTTTGCAGATCAACATCGCACGTGACGACCGTCTCGGTTTGACTCGTCGGACGCTCAGCCAGCAGCGATCTCGCTTCGTCCAACAAAACGCCATCCTCGGCAATCAAACAATGACCACCGAATACCAGGTCGCTACTCGATTCGCCGGGACCGGCGGAAGCGTAGGCATAAGCGGCGATACAGCGACCTGATTGGCTTCGAAGCAGATCGCGTCGCCAAGCTGCCTTGCCAATCGTATCGTTGCTAGCCGATAAGTTGACCAACACATTGGCTCCGGCTAACGCGGCTCGGCTTGAGGGAGGGATTGGTGTCCAAAGGTCCTCGCATATCTCAACGGCAATCACGGCGTCACCAAACGCAAACAGCAAGTCGGTGCCAAATGGAATGGCTTGACCGTCAACGATCACGTGCGGAGGATCATGTCGTGATGCGGGACGAAAATGCCGCCCTTCGTAGAACTCGCGATAAGTGGGAAGATATGACTTCGGAACGATCCCTTTGATCCGCCCTGCGTGAAGGACTGCGGCCACGTTCATCAATGAATCGTCGATGCGAAACGGCAAACCGACGACGATGATTTGATTGTGTGACGCGCTGGATTCGGCAATCCGAACCAGTTCAACCATCGTGGCATCGATCAACGAATCGGCCGCGAACAAATCACCACAGGTGTATCCGGTCAATCCCAGCTCGGGAAATAGTACCAAATCGGAGTCAAGCTTGTCGATCAATTGCATCGTCGCACGACCATTCGCCTCGGGATTAGCAACCGAGACGGCAGGCGAAGCTGCTGAGATTCGAAAAAAACCGTGCCGTGTCAAAACGTTTGGCCTAAAAATTAAAGGGTGAAGTTGGTAGTAACCATTGATGGATTGGGATTCGCCAGAATTCCCGCCCCTTTGGAATTCTAGCGAATACCCCGACAGACTTCCCGACGGGGCGACCAAACGATATACTACACCAGATCTGTTTAGACCCCTCGAACTGAGTTAAAAAGAAGAGAAAAATCATGCGATCTTTTGCTTATGCAATCGCAGCCATTGCTGCAGTTGGGATTATTGTGGCCATCGCTCGAATGCCATATCAACCCCCAGACGGTGGTTCACAAACGGGTTCGATTGTTGGATTGGTTAGTAACGAGGTGATGGAAACGGAGGGTGATTTGACATTGGCCGTTCCTGAGATGAGTTGCGTTATGTCCTGCTATCCGAAGGTCAAGAAGGCACTCGAGTCCACCGAAGGCGTCGAATCCGTCGAATTGGATACGCAGAAAGAGGAGGGGATCATTGACAATCGCCAAGTCGTTGTCCATTACAAGCCCGGCTTCGAAGTCTCTGCTGCAATCGCCAGTCTGAAGCAGAGCGGCTACACGAGTTCACCCGTCGAGTAACGTAGGCTGGATCAATCGCTAGGCTGGGCATAGGCTGCTCATGACTTGCTGTTTACGTAAAAATGAAGTTACGCAGTTTTTGTTCCAGCTATTCCTCTCTACGTCAAAGGCGTTCCGTAGCGTAGCCCAATCTAGGTGGAGGATAGCAGGGAGAGAATTTGTTATTCGATAATTGTTATTCGGAAATTGTTATTGTTAGAGGCGAAAACACGGTCCGACGACGAGCCGGTAGTCTAACGCAATAGAAAATGACAAATGACAAATGACAAGTATCAAGGAGTTCTGTTGGTTGGTCATGGAACCCGCGACGCTCAAGGAACGAAGCAGTTCTTCGATTTGGGCGAGCTGCTCAAGATGGAGTTGACGGGATTTTGCGTCGAACCCTGTTTGCTAGAGTTTCAATCGCCGACGATCCCCGACGCCTGGGATCGGTTGCTCGAACGCGACATTAAGAGAATCTGTGTCGCTCCGCTGCTCCTGTTTGCTGCGGGCCATGCGAAGCAAGATATTCCTGAGATCGTGATGGAGTTGCACGATCGAACACCCGACGTCGAAGTGACTCAGGCTCGCCCGATTTCTCGACAATCGGCAATGATCGAACTGGCGTGTGCGCACCTTCGTCACGCAATGGATAAACAGCAATGGTCGGCCGATGCAGTGACTCTCGTTACCGTTGGCCGAGGCAGTTACGATCCATGTGCTCAGGCCGATATGCGAGTGCTTGGATCGATCGTGGCGTCTAAATTGTCAGTAGGCGATCACCACAATGCGTTTTATGCGATGGCTGAACCAAAGCTTCCCGATGTGCTCGATCTGATCGCGCGTTTGCGCCCAGGTGGAAGCACGAATTCGATCTTAGTTCACCCACACCTACTGTTTGATGGGCGGCTCTATCAAGCGATCCAAAGGCAGGTCAACGAGTTCCGAGATCGGCATCCAGAAATTCCAATCCATTTGTCGTCCTATCTAGGAGCCGACAAGTTGGTTGCCCAAGCGATGGCGGATCGAGTCAAGTCGGCGCTTGATCTTGCTGTGCACACCCCATCGCTCCCGCTAACGCGGTAAGGCCGATCGAGGTGGCATAGCTTAGAAAAATGGCTAGGTAAAAAAGAATGTAATCGAAATGCTTTTTGTCCTTGATCGCTAGGCTACCATCGCCATTTAACATCTGCGAAAATGAACATTCTGCATAATCCAATCCGATCGGACCGATGACGATCATTAGGATCGCTAAACCGAACCATCCCAACGAGCTATGGAAATGTTTGTTGAGCACGGCTTTGGCCACCACACCGCCGGTCAGTGGCATAAAGAACCAAAGCCCGATCAAGACAAACCAATACTGATCAGCCCGAGTGGGTTCATCAAACCAGCGAGCGAATACCATCAACAGGGCGGCGGTGGTGGTGAAGATAAGGATGCCACCAATGGAAAACTGCCTCTTCGTCTGACACACCGTCCGATCGGCTTCGTTGAAGAAAGGAATATTCATCCAACCAAATAGCAGATTGTGGCTTAGAATGAAGCCAGCACAATTTGCGAGCGAAAACGGCCAGGATTCATACGAAATCAGCGCAGACAATACCGCCGACAACAAGAGGGCGGCCCCACCTTGGATTGAGTAACGAATCCATTGACGATTTATCGCAGTGGCAATCCAGCAGACCGCAGATAACGATCCAAAGAGGGAGCCGACAAAACAACAATGGATAAAAAAGAGGGGCGTTGAATACAAGACGTGTCTGGGCCATGCCCCGCTCTGCCAAATTCCCAAGCCGGCACTCAGCACGATACCCCCCAAAAAAAGCAACCCAAGCGTCTTTCGGTTTAACGCGAGTGTGCAGTAGTTTGGACCAGTCATGTTGTGTACGATCGATGAAAAATTGAAAGCAGGCACCCTGAGATCATGGATGTTACCATTAAATCAAGAACCCCCAAACCGAGCGAGCCGGAAACGGTCGTAACGGAACCGCTGATTGCGGTACTCGGACATCCAATTGCCGGGAATCCATCACAATTCGCGCTCGAACGTGCATTTGAATCGCTTCAACGCGATTGGCGAGTGATTTCGTTTGACGTCGAACCCGATGATTTGCATGTCGCATTGTCAGGCTTGGATGTGCTCGGCATCAATGGCATTTTGTTGGGAACCGAATTGGCCGAACATGCGGCGCGTTGGTTTAACGAGCAAACACGGGAGAGTACCTCTGCGAAGCAAACCGCTGAACAGCAAGTTTCGCAGTCAACGCGTATCGACTGTTTCTACCGGGCTGTTCAAGAGACGAATGTGGCAACGCTCCTTGCCACCGACGCCCAGTCAGACTGGCTCGCCGAGCAAATCGAAGCCTATTTCGATGAGCACGATTCCGGCATACCTCCTCAAGTGTGCCTTATTGGTGAAACGACACTCCATATCGGAAAATGGATGAGCGAAAAACGATCGGATGTGAAAATCGTTCAGTTGAGAGACGAGTCCGAGCAGTTTTGTGCCGACTCGATTGCAGGTTCGAGTGTTTTTCTGATCGGAAATCAAAAGCCCGACGCAAACTTGCTCGATTGGGACGATTGGTTGGTCAGCCCCGAGTCCTCGTTGGTGTTTGACTTCACCGATGGCTACGATACGCTCGATCGATTATTGGAGTCGGGTCGCAACGTTGTCACCTCGCAACAATGCTACGCTGGCGTACTGAGTAAATGTATCAATCAGTGGCTTGGAGAATGTCCGCCGATCGAGGTGATTCAAGATGCGATGGAAGAATACATGGCCGTGTGAGTTTCCTGTCGTCTCGTCGGCGTTGCATGTTGGCGTATCAGGTGCCGATCGTCTTCTGGGTATTTGTTGAAGATCCTCATCACGGCGGAGCTTTCATCTCGTTCCGCTGCTTTGGACGAAACAGCAATGCTGATGGCGATGGGGCCGATTGGCTGCCTGAGAAAATTGTTTTCAGAGCCGTTCGCAATCTGCTAGAAAACGCTAAACTTTGAGTCCAAGAATTCCATTCCAATCACTCGTGTTCTGCAACTTTCTATTAGTATGTCGACTGAAACTTCTGAAAAAAACAACGTTGATCCATATTTCCAAGCCTTGTTTGCGGACCGCATCGGGGGTGCAAGCTACGGTAAGGACACTGAGATCTATAAATTCGAGAAGATCAAACGGGCGAAACGCAAAGCGCTTAGCGACCATCCTGGGCGAAAATTGCTCGATTTTGGTATCGGCGAGAACGATTCGATGGCCGATTCGCGGGTTCGCGAGGTCATGAACCAAGAAGTCAACAAAACGGAAAACCGTGGGTACGCCGATAACGGCATCGCGGAATATAAGGAGGCGGCGGCGCGGTTCATGAAACGACATTTCGATGTGTCGCTCGACCCCGCCACTCAAATCAACCACTCGATCGGCAGCAAGCCAGCCTACGCGATGCTGCCTGCCTGCTTCATCAATCCAGGCGACGTGACGATGATGACCGTGCCCGGCTACCCCGTCGCTGGCACTCACACGCGTTACTATGGCGGTGAGGTATTTAAGTTGCCGCTGTTGGCGGAGAATGGCTTCTTACCCGATCTTGATTCCGTGCCGGACGACATCTATCGCCGCACGAAGATGTTGGTTTTGAATTACCCTAACTCGCCCACCGGTGCAACGGCGACACGCGAATTCTACGAAAAGGTCGTGGCTCTGGCGAAAGCAAAACAGTTTATCGTCGTACAGGATGCGGCTCACATCATGTTGTCGTTTGACGGCCCGCCGCTCAGCTTTCTGCAAACCCCTGGAGCGATCGATGTCGGCGTCGAAGTCCATTCGATGAGTAAGGGTTATGATATGATTGGTTGGCGGATGGGCTTTGTTTGTGGACATGAACGGATTGTGTCCGCTTTCGCTGATGTCAAGGACAACAGTGATAGTGGCCAATTTATGGCTATTCAAAAAGCGGCCGCTGCCGCTCTCGATGACGATTCGATTCCGACTCGAATTCAAGCGAAGTACAAGCGACGGTTGGAAAAATTGGTCGCTTCGCTCAAACGGTGCGGGTTCGATTGCAATGTGCCTGGTGGTACCTATTTTCTATACGCAAAGTCACCTTCGGGAACCGAGGGTGGGGAAACATTTGCAAAAGCAGAAGACGCGACTCGACATCTGATCGAGCAATTTGGCATCGTGACCGTGCCTTGGGATGATGCGGGATCGTTCTTGCGATTCAGTGTCACCTACGTGGCCGATACCGAAGCGGAAGAGGACGCCTTGATGCAAGAAACCGAAAAACGCCTAGGCGATGCTGGTTTGGTTTGGAATAAGTAGCAGCGTCTCGCCGAGACGCTGGAAATTCCGAGTCTCGGAGAGACTCGGCTACGGGGGTGCTGGAAAGTCCGAGTCTCGGCGAGACTCGGCTACGGGGGTGCTGGAAAGTTCGAGTCTCGGCGAGACTCGGCTACGGGGGTGCTGGAAAGTTCGAGTCTCGGAGAGACTCGGCTACGGGGGTGCTGGAAAGTTCGAGTCTCGGAGAGACTCGGCTACGGTGGGGCTGGAAAGTTCGAGTCTCGGAGAGACTCGGCTACGGGGGTGCTGGAAAGTTCGAGTCTGGGCGAGACTCGGCTACGGTGGGGCTGGAAAGTTCGAGTCTCGGCGAGACTCGGCTACGGTGGGGCTGGAAAGTTCGAGTCTCGGCGAGACTCGGCTACGGGGGGGCTGGAAAGTTCGAGTCTCGGAGAGACTCGGCTACGGGGGTGCTGGATAGTTCGAGTCTCGGCGAGACTCGGCTACGGGGGTGCTGGAAAGTTCGAGTCTCGGCGAGACTCGGCTACGGGGGTGCTGGATCGTCCGAGTCTCGGAGAGACTCGGCTACGGGGGTGCTGGAAAGTTCGAGTCTCGGCGAGACTCGGCTACGGGGGTGCTGGAAAGTCCGAGTCTGGGCGAGACTTGGCTACGGGGGTGCTGCTTGCTAAGGTCATTGTGGTGAGTCTCTCTTTTTTTGCAAATACAAGAATCCCATGATGATGGACGAAAAATATATCCCTGAGTATGGAGTCGAGGGTGAAAAGAAGCGATCGAGTCGGACCCAGCAGGTGATTGTAATCGGCAGCGGTTTGGCAGGATTGGCTTCCGCTTGTGTTTTAGCAGCGCGCGGACACGCGGTAACGGTTCTCGAAAAGAATGATTGGTTTGGGGGCAAAGCAGCCGTGCTCAATGCAGACGGTTATCGCTTTGACATGGGGCCAACCATTTTGACGCTGCCGAGCGTGTTGAGGCGAGTTTTTTCGGAAGCTGACCGCGATCTGGACGATTACCTCGAGCTGATCCGCTTGGACCCCCAGTGGCGATGTTTTTTCGAGAGCGATAGTGACCGTTCGGGTGACAGCAGGTTTGACGAGCAGGCCAATGTGCTCGATTTGGTTGCCGACGTTGATTCGATGGCGCAAAACATCTTCAAATTCACGTCTTCGCAGAAAGACGCCGATGGCTATCGTCGCTTTCTAAAGATGAGCGAACAACTCCACGGTGTTTCCGATCGATTCTACTTCTGGAAATCAATCGGCGGTATCCGCGATACCATCGATGTAGGGGGGGCGTTTTCAGCAGCTGTTTTGAAGGATGTGATGTCGCTGAAGATGGGCAAGAGTGTTGCATCGGTCGTTCGTTCCCACGTTCCCGACAAACGGGTTGCCCAGATGGTGGACCACTTCACCCAATACGTCGGATCGTCCCCGTATGCATCGCCTGCTGTTCTTTGTGGAATCGCTCATATGCAAACGGAGGAAGGTATTTGGTATCCCGTTGGTGGTACGCGAGCGGTCCCGGAAGCACTGACGAAACTGGCACTCGATCTTGGTGTCACGATGCGGTGTGGCACCGACGTGATGCGGATCACTTCTGAGAATGGACGTGTGACAGGCGTCGTCACGGCCAATAACGAAAGCATTCGTGCTACGGCGGTCGTCAGTAATTGTGATGCTGTTCGGACTTATCGCGAACTACTTGACGGAACGCCTCAATCCGAAAAATTCGAACGCAAGAATCATTACGAAGCCGCTTGCAGCGGAGTCGTATTGTACCTAGGACTCAATCGCCGCTACAAACATTTGTTGCACCATAACTTTGTCTTTTCTCGAGATCCCGAAGTAGAGTTTGACTTCATTTACAACAAAGGCGAACCAGCTCCCGATCCAAGTGCCTACGTATGCGCTCCGGCGATTAGCGAACCAGAGGTAGCACCAGCCGATGGCGAAGCCCTTTACGTGCTGGTCCACACCCCTTATCTGCGGAGCAATCACGATTGGAAACAAATGCTTCCTGGCTACCGAGAGGTGATTCTCAACAAATTAGAGCGAACGGGTGGATTGGAAAACATTCGCGATGCGATTGTCTACGAATCGGCGTTGACGCCTGAAGACATTCACCATCGCTATCGCGTACTGGACGGCGCGATCTACGGTTTGGCCAGTCATGGGCGATTTGTGGGAGCATTCAAACCAGCGAATCGGCGGACCGATTTCGCAGGGCTTTACTTGGCCGGGGGGGCGGCCCACCCAGGCCCCGGAATGCCGATGGTCTTGATGAGTGGATGGATTGCGGCCGATTCCTTAGACCAAGATTCGACAACGTTCTAAGGCGTCAAACATGCAACACTCTGCCATCCGCCAAGAACCTCCGCCGGTTTCCCTTTGGCTACAAAGCGGTTTCCGCTCCTTCATCCGCGGCTACCTTCGTCGGCACTTCCATAGCATTGCCGTTGTCGATAATGATGTGTGGAATTTTGTTTTCCCCGAAGATCAGCCTTTGATTTTCTATTGCAATCATCCCTCGTGGTGGGACCCGCTTTTAGTTCATTTTTTTAATGAAACCCGATTCCCAAAGCGACAATTTTACGCTCCGATCGATGCCGACGCACTCGAACAGTATCAAGTCTTCAAGAAGCTTGGCTTTTATGGCGTTTCCTTAAACTCGCTTAGAGGAGCGAGCGTCTTTTTAGAACAGAGTCGAGCGATTATTTCTGCTTCCAATACCGTGCTTTGGATTACGCCAGAGGGGCGTTTTTCGGATGTTCGTGACCGGAGTGCTCCCTTCATGCCCGGCCTTGCCCATCTTTGCAGTGGTCTCGACCATGGTTTCGTCGTCCCAATGTCTCTCGAGTATGCGTTCTGGGAAGAACGTTTGCCCGAAGTGCTCTGCAAAATGGGTGCATTCATCGACGTTGCTAAGTCGGGTCAGATGACAAAGAGCGAATGGCAGATTCGATTGACGGGTGAACTACGAAAAACGCAAGCCGATTTGGCAGCTTTAGTCATCTCGCGTGACTCAAAGCCCTTTCGAAATCTGCTATCGGGTAAAAAGGGCAGCGGTCCAATGTACGATACGATGCGCCGGATCCGCGCCCTGCTGGCGGGAAAACGCTTGAAGGCGTCACATGGAAAACAGTTCGAATAATGTCAATGAGCACCCTCTTGGCGATCATGGGCTTGCTCTTGTCTGCGATTCCTGCCGCGACGTTTCTTCGCAATCTGCCCTTGTTTTTGTTCCAACCGTGCAAGGCAAATCATGCAGGCAATGTAAAAGTGTCGGTTCTGATACCGGCTCGAAACGAAGAAGAGTCGATTACTGAGTGCGTCGAATCGGTACTAAAGAGTCGAAACGTCGAAATTGAAGTTGTTGTTCTCGATGATCATAGCGCTGATGCAACAGCGGATCGCGTTGCAGAGATCGCGGCGTCGGATTCGCGAGTCCGCTGCGTGAACGGGAAGCCACTTCCAGAAAATTGGAATGGGAAACAATATGCCTGTTATCAGTTGGCTGCCGAAGCTGGCTTCCACTGGTTGCTATTCTTAGATGCGGACGTTCGCCTGTCTGATACAGCGGTATCAAATCTCGTTCAGCGAATGCAGCGCACGAACGTCGCTCTGTTAAGTTCGTTCCCACATCAAGAGACAGGAACGATCCTCGAAAAACTCTTGATCCCACTGATGCACTATGTACTGTTAGGATTTCTTCCTTTTGCGCGGATGCGGATGAGCAAATCGCCAGCGTACGCGGCTGGTTGCGGCCAACTGTTTTTAACGAAGAAGGGGGATTACAAGAGTGCCGGAACTCACGAGGCGATTCGCTCGTCGCGCCACGATGGCTTAAAACTGCCGCGGATTTACCGCAAAGCCAATTTGGCGACGGATGTCATTGATGGAAGCGATTTGGCTCGATGCCGAATGTACCGAAGCGGCGGAGAGGTCATTCGGGGACTGCTGAAAAACGCTACCGAGGGAATCGCCAGTCCCGTTTTGATCGTTCCATTTAGTATGCTGTTCATCGGCGCGAATGTCGTACCAATCGTTGCGCTCGTGTTGGCAATCATTGCAAAGTCGACGCTAGGGATCGTCGTCGCAACCGCGGCTGTCTTTGTTTCTTTACTGCCAAGGGTGATGGCAGCACGATCACTGAAGCAACCGTGGATCGGTGTCGTTTTGCATAGCTTGTCGATCGTTATCTTTATTGCGATCCAGTGGATTGCCTTGGCTCAGCAGTTGATTGGAAGAAGAACGGCTTGGCGTGGCCGCGTGTCGTAGATGTTGCGTCGAAGGCACGATCGACCACCGCCGCGGACCGAATTTGCTACAACAACGTCGCCAAGAATTCTTCGTAATGTTCTTTGATAAGCTCAAAATAGCGTTGATCGTCGAATGCGATTTCCTCCTGAGTCATCTCCCAGATCATCGTGGCCATTGCGGCGGCGAACACGTGACGAATCTCGTGAGGATGCAACTCATCACGCTGTTCCAATTCAGCGGCTCGATCTCGAATTCCTGCTGGCTCATTCATTGACAATTGACGTTCAATCAACGCATGCATTTGCAAGTGCATTTCCGGGCTCCAGACATTTCCACCCGAATCTGTGAATTCCTCCGGCAAAACGGATTGTTGTTGCATTTCAAAGAGATCAGGATGCATCGTCAACGCGACCTCGTACGCCTCGTCTTCTGTTAGTTCACCCTCGGTTCCTGCATCAGCGGCCGGAAATTGTAAATCCGACTCAACGTAGACATCACGTCGGGGAGTCCGTGCCCGTTGTGACGATCCTCGACGACGCAGCCGAGGTTTCTTATTTCTTGCCATGACTCTGCCTCGATTGTGGGGGCCTAAAGGAGGCGAGCGGTCGTTCGCAGGACGCCGTTCGCTCAACGACGATGTATCTTACCGGAAATTCGACGGCTGACTATCGCTCGGAATGATGACGAACATATAGGATAAGTGCGGCTTTCGATAGACATTATTGATTTTGCTCTGTTCCATTTGTAATTTGCAATCCTCTATTTCTCCGGTTGGGGCAGCGGCCGCCGATGGTCAAGTCCAACTATCGCTGCCCTGCGGAAGAGGCTTTCCGAATCGGACCTCGGAGCGGCAATCGACGTTAGGGGCTAGAATAACAACCCGACACCTAAGGGATCATTGGCATCGTCATCGTCGCTCCAATCGTTGGCACTCTCGAACGCTTGATCGACGGAAGCTGCCCAGTGGTTCGACGCATTCGCAACGGATGTCGATTCACTCTCTACCGCCGACCTCATTGGTTCCGCAGCTTCGTTTAACATGTTGATGACCAACAAGGCATCAAGAGCCGATACCTTGCCATCGCCATCCACATCTTCTCGCAGTCGCTCACTTATCGAGAGTTCTGTTTCCGCATTCGCTCCCTTGGTTTCCAGGTCGTTCATCCGATTGATGACGATAACGGCGTCGAGCGGCGTAACAAGCCCGTCACGATTCACATCATAAATGCGCTCGCCTTGAGCCAGGATTGGGTTTGCATTTGAGATTGAAGGCGCTGCGTCGGACAGCGAACTCGGTTCCGTGGTTGCCTCTAGCTCAGACGCAGGAAATTGGATGGGGCCGAAGGGCTCAAGTTGGTCGCTATCCCCCGCAAACGAGATCGAGTCGCCGGGAATGAGTCTTGCACGCAGCCAAGTCAGTACATCCTTTTCCGCTCCTCCATCAGCCAGTACTTCGCAATTTCGAACCAGGTCGAGCCCGATTTGAACGCATACATCGCCTGGATTGAGATTGTCTTGCCCGCCACCATCAAGCAATTCACCATTGGTAATATAATTCTGATCTGATCCATAATCGCGTTCCGAGAACAGGACGTCATTGCCGTTGCGCCCGAACAAATTGTCGACGCCTGGACCACCGGTGAGCGCATCCGCCGCGCTACCCCCTAGCATTGTGTCCATTCCTTCGCCACCGTTGAGGACGCTAATGGCATCGGTTTGATTCGAGATCTGGTCGTTATCGTCCAAGCCGTCGACACGAAGGTATTCCACGCCGTGTATTTCGATAGGTTCGTTCGTTGCATCCCCATTGATAAAACCGACGGTGACGCGATCCGCTTGGTCGGTACCCAATACTTCCAATCGATCGCTGTCACCATTGTCCCCATCAAAACGGATGGCTTGATGACTTTGTTCAATTCCGTACGGGATACTACTTGTGACAGTGAGAATATCATCAGCCGATCCGGAATGGATATTGATGTTTTCGACGAACAAGGAATCGACAACCTCGTTTCCGATCGTTTCACGATTCGCTTGAACGGCATTTGGCACCGTCGTTGCCAAGACGCCTTGCGACGCACCCGTAATCGCATAACGCAAATCAAGCGACGCTGCCGCACTTTGAGCATTGACGTTGATTGTATCCCCAACATCTTGATTGGGCACTTGCGTTTCCGAAGCGATGTCGTCGGGAGTGACAATGACTCCTTCAATATACGTTTGCGTCGCGTTACCGTTTTCACCTCCGTCAATCAACAACTCGCGTGTCTTCGCTTGCGCGTCCTGTCCGCCACTACCGATCGGGTCGTCATTGATTCGGCCTAAAAAGCCGGCCGCATCGGTACCTTTGGCGTTCAAGTTGAACGTGTCATTGTCATCACCACCACTTAGTTCGACGACCGTTTCAAAGAAGACTTCGTTGACGTCAAACATGTCTTCGCCAGCCGCACTTTGAATCGCGATGACAGCCGTGGAGTGGGTCACGATTGGCGCGGAGGCAACGGCACCACCGACAACGATCGTATCCGATCCCGCTCCTGTCGAAGCGTTGATGCCCGACCCGGTGCCGCGATCGAGTAGGGTCAACGCATCGTTTTGATTGCCCAAGTCGATGTCGATCACACTACGAAGGCCGGTCGTTTCAACCGTTAGGTGATCTGCGCCGTTTTCCGTCACGAGCCGAAGAATGCTATCCGTTCCCGTGCGAACGACATGTACGTCATCATCTCCTTCGCTCGTTCTAATCGTTGCTTGACTTTCTGCGGCCGTCGATGCAATGGAAAGAACGTCGTTCCCATTGCCTGTTTCAATGTCGATTGTTTCGGTCGTCAGATAGGAAATCACTCCCGTTGCCGCTGGACCCGTTCGCTGGAACGTGTTGGAAGTCAAGGTATAGGCGTTGTTTCCAGCATCGGAATCGTCGCTGATAAGCATGACATCACCGATCGCCGTGGTCGTTGATACCGACGCATTTTCACTCGGAGATCGGCGGCTCGTGACGGTCTCAGTGACTTCATCGGTCGACTCATGACTTCCACCGATCACATCAATATCGCCCAAAATGCCATCGAGAGTTCCAGCGTCGGCCGGTGCATCCGACGAGATATGAACGATATCGTCACCCGCTCCCGCGTCGGCCGTGATCGGATTGTCGGCATCCGTCGAGCGAATTTCGAATTGATCGTTGCCAAGTCCCGCTTCGATCGCGATCCTGCCGAGCGTGTCGTCATCGTAGAACAACGAATCGGCGTTGATCGTTATCGTCTTGTTTGTTACTCGGATGATGTCATCGTTGTCGGTTCCGAGCAGCGGACAGAGATTGCCGCCCACGTTCACGCCAAAATCGTTGTCGACGATCGAGCCACTCGGACGCAGATAGGCGAGGGCACACAAATCGTTGCCGTGAATGGTGGAGTTCAATACATGCATGGTTCCTTGGTCATTGAAGGCGCCGCCGCCCGACGCAGCGTCTGAATTGGCAATGTTGTTGGTTAGCGTGACGCCATCTAGCGTGAGTGTTCCGATGCTATTGAAGGCACCTCCACCCGCTTGAGCCGCCGCCGTCCCAGACGCGGTGTTGCCATCGATCATGGTTCCGGAGACCATCATCGTGCCGGCACCATTCCACAATCCACCGCCTTCTTCACCCGCTTGATTGTTTGTGAACGTTCCGCCATCGACTTGCGTTACGGCCAAACCACTGGCGTGAAGTCCGCCACCATTGACGCCAGCTAAGTTTCCATCTACCAGATTGCCACCACCGACAATCACGTTGGTCAATGTCAAATTCGCCGCATTGTTTTCGATACCGCCACCAGCTCGTGCCGCCGAATTCGCAGAAACGGTCGCGTCGGTGATGACGACAACACCGCCAATCGTCAACAAGCCCCCACCGTTACCGGCGCCATCGGTCGCCAAGTTACCCGTGATACGAGTCGTTCCGCCGGTGATTGTCAGCATTCCGCCGTTATTGAAGACTCCACCACCGCCGTCATCATTGGTCGTCGGACCGTCGGGATCGAGTGCGGAATTCTCCGTTATGATCGAGCCCGCTTGAATGGTTAGGAGACCGCCATCGTTGAACAGCCCGCCACCGCCCTGAGCCGCGTTAGCCGCGTTGGATCCGGTAGCCGTGTTCAACGTAACGGTAGTACCCGTTAGCGTCATCGTACCGGTAGCACTGTTCCACAATCCACCGCCTTCGTCCCGTGCCGTGTTGTTTCGCACAAGTCCGCCGACGAGGGTCACGGTGGCATTAGAGGAAATGTGCAATCCGCCACCGTTTCCAGGATTGGGGGCGATTGCTGTCGTCCCGAGTCCAGCGACATCGTTGCTGAAAAGATCAACGTTAGTCAGTGTGACGTCGCCTACAACGACTTCGATCCCACCGCCCGCACGATTAGCCGAGCTCGTACCAATGCTCGAATCATCGATCGTGACTGTACCCGCTAAAGAAAAGATGGATCCGCCACTACCCGCGATTCCATCGGCTTGATTTCCAGAAAATGTCGCGTTTTCAATCGTCAGTGTTCCAGCATGATTGAACACACCGCCGCCGCCCTCGTCCCCCGCATTTCCGCTGGCGGTATTCGAGCTGATTGTTGTTCCATCGATCGACATCGTCCCGCTGCCATTCCAGAACGCGCCTCCTTCACTAGCGGCTGTGTTCTCTTCTGCTGAACCATCCACGATAGTCACATTGCCGTTGCCGGTGACATGCAAAGCACCCCCGTTGCCAGGATTTCCAACCGCTGGCAGAACACCGGCGTTATTGCGAAGGAAATCAACATTGCTCAATGTCGTCGTTGTTGCCGATACCACTTCGATACCACCACCGGCACGGTTGGCTCTATTTTCGCTGATCGATGTATCGGCTATCGACAGGGTTCCCGAGCCCAGGTAGATTCCGCCACCACTACCTGAAAAACCATCAGCCCCATTGCTTTGAATCGTTGATGTATCAACGGTCAATGTCTCTACGGTCGCAAAGATACCACCACCATCTCCGGCTGCGGTATTTTCGGCAATGGTTGTTCCATCAAGCGACAACGTGCCTGCAGCCTGATGAATCCCGCCGCCATCAAACCCGCCGGTGGTCACATTTCCGGTGATGCTTGAGTCCGTAATCGTTACATCCCCGGCATCGACGAGCAGCCCCGCACCGGGGCCATCCACCGTGTTATCGTTGATCGTTGTCGTCGTGATCGTTGCGGTTTCCATTTCTCGCAATTCGAGGCCGCGCCCTTGATCGTTTGTTTTGAAAGTCGCGCCGGTGATTGTCAGCGTATCGATTTCGGAACCACCGGACAGAATGGTGGATGCGGTATAGAGAGAATCGAGAGCGGTAACATCGATCGTATCATCGCCCGTTCCCGCATTGACTTGTAGCGTTAACGTGGGGCTTTGAAACAGGACACTTTCGCCAAGGGTCGAGTCAATTTGGTTCAATCCGTCTGCTTTGGCAGCCCCATCGCCGAGCGTGATCGTTTCGGCACCGCCGGTGAAGGTGAACGTCCGAGTGGACGCGGTGATGGTATCGATGACGGGTTCCAAACCATCGTAAAGGATGGTTGGCTCGGTTCCACCGTCATACGCTATCGTGCCGTCGCTGTCATTCGCGAAAACATGCTCGACATGGTCTGCAATTCCACCATACACTTCAAGCGTGTCCGCATTGGTTTGATCGCCACCGTTAAACGTGATCCCGCCATCGGGACGAAACAGCCCTTCGGTGGGATTGGAAATCCGCAGGATGTCATCACCATCGAGCCCTGAGAACGAAAGACGACTTGCAGCAATAAATTCAACGCTTGGTCCTGCTAACCCATTGCTTTCGAGTTGAAAGGAACCTGAGTCCTCCGAAGTCGCCGTAATGGCTAAAACGTCATCGAATTGCGTACCAGTAAGTTCGATGTTTGGTGACGAAATCATCACCGTACCGCTCGTCCGGATTGTTCCCTCCGTAAACTGGATGTTGCCAGCGGTGAGAACGACATTGCCGCTACCAACGTCTGCTACGGGAGACTCAATCGTGATCGCATCGTCGGGGCCGGCATGGATACTCAAGTCAGCATCGAAATCGCTTCCGACAGCGCCGAGAATGATTCGATCCCCACCCTCTTCGTCTTCGGCTTGGGGATTGATTGTTAGTGATCCGCTCGGATTGTTGAAGGTTGTCGTTTCACCACCGACATCGGAATCAACGTTCGTTTGCCCTACTCCCGCGGCTGAAACCGTAATTGTTTCCTCTGCGGCACCATAGTTCAAGACAATATTGACGGCGTCGATCGTCGACGTGATCGGTTCTAAACCGGTATAACTGATGAATTGCCCGTCGATTTCGATGTTGCCATCATTCTCGGTATCATAGGAAAATGTCACATCGGTCGCCGTCCCGCCAACCAGTATCAACTCATCATCATCATCGCCACCAAGAAACGCTAGCGGGACAGCCAAATTGCCGCCGGTCTGATCAATTCGTAGCGTGTCATTTCCACCGAGCGTGTTGAATTCAATACCGGTGATACCCGTGTCTGGGATGGTCACTCTATCGGTTCCATCACCTGTTGCTCCAGCGATGCTGGTCTTGATCTCCGCACCATTGTTGTCGGTGATCGTGTACACACCCCCTGCGTAGCTGATCAAAAAGTCATCATCGCTGGCATCACCGGTGTCGCTGACTTGAAGCAGTCCTGCGACGATCGCGATGTTAGTCGTATCGGTAACCTGTGGCGCGGCGGGCAAGGGAAGTGCACCCACAGCCAACAGTCGGCGATCTTCGAGCTGTTCCAATCGCGCACGAAAACTTCGACGTTTTGACGATTTCTGCTCCTCGATTTTTGCAGAGCCAAAGAAGGATTGGCGAATGGATCGGAATTTTCGGCGACTAGGAAAGGCCATCGCTGCAGTCCTCGGCAAAATGCAAAAACAATCTAGGGTGTTTAGGGGGTCTTTTACAATAATCGAGCGGGGGGCGTTAACCTAGTACTGGTTTACGAAAAAAAGCCGATGCTCCCGATTGTATCGGTCGTAGTGGATGCGTTCTTAGGCCGGATAGGCTATGAAATTTTAGTAGCGAAAGTCGTCAAGGTTTTGAGTCGGTACGTAGACCTTCGTAAAAAACGATCGAGGATTTTGTTGCGAAACTCAGGAGGTTTTTAGACGCGTCCCTGAGAATTCACTGACTTTAGAAAAGACGCGTGTTAGCCGACCCATCCGTCTTTGATTTGCGACGACGCCACGAGCCAATTTGTTGGTCGGTTCACTCGCGTACCACAAAGATATGTTTCGAGCGGAGACTCTTTAGGCGGGAAAGAAGGCTAACGACGAATCGACGGTTCGACTAAGTCTCGGCCGTTAGTTGACTTTTTAGTTCTAGAGATTCTCGCAAAAACTCGGTTTGAGCATTGCGAGCAATGTCGAGTAGTGTGTGGATATCGATTAGCAACCTTTCGTCCTCTTCTGTGTTCATGTCAATTTGCCGAGCGGCGAACGCGATTGAATCAACGCCAATCTGATCCGCCGTGGTGGCTAGCGAATCGACGTAAAGTTTCAATTCGCCGAGGTCCTGTTTCGTGATCGCCATGGTTAATCGTTCAACATCCATGCCGATTTGAATCGCCGCTTGTTTTCCGATCGAAAACGCCCCCGCCGCGAGCGTCGGCACGCGATTTTCCATTGCATCGATGAAATGGGCGACGACGGCGGCATCGTACTTGTTCCCTGTATCACGGCGGAGATATGCCATTGCTTCGGCGTGTGATTTGTCTCGAAGACTGCCCGTACCTGAAACCATCGAGTCGTAGTTGTCGGCAATGACCAAAAGTTTTGCGGACCAACGTATCCGTTCGTCAAGATGAGGATCCTTCGCCAATTCGGCGTCTGCCTCCATTCCCCTGCGTTGATATTGATAATAGGCTCTGATCAAGGCCGTCAATTCTTTGCAATTGAATGCACCGGCGATAATCTCAAGTCCGTTGTGATTGTGCCGGTCAAGGATTTGCAAATCGCTCGCAGACCATTTATCTGATTTTAGTAGAAGAGAGTCAGGCACGCCGATTTTACCGATTTCATGTAGTAGAGCTGCAACTTCAATCAAATACGTATGTGCAGGATCGAGAATCTGATCAGCCACACGGGAACAAAGGTCGGCGACACGGCGACCATGTTCGGCGGTTTTAGCGTCACGGTAAGACAACGCCGACATCAGCCCGGTGACCGCTTGATAAGAAACGTTTAGCTGTTTCGCTTTCACTCGCTCTAACGGTTTGGCGGCTTCTTCAGATTCCTGTTGCATCGTATTGTTGTAACAGATGACCCGGTTACGCCCTTCGCGTTTGGCCACGTACAGGCAGCAATCCGCTTGGTTGATTAGTTCCTGCGTATCGGATGGATTGAAGCGTAATTCGGATACCCCCAAGCTGGCCGTTAATGTCAGCTCCGCAGGATCATCAAATACGATTTGGCTTATAGCTTCACGCGTTTGCTCTGCTTCGTTAATCGCTTCCCGCAAACTTAGATTCGGTAGCACAACACAGAACTCTTCGCCACCATAGCGGCAAACCAACCCATGATGTTGATGTCGTTTGCGGATTAGCGCCGAGACGCGGCGCAAGACTTCATCCCCGATATGGTGACCGTAAGTATCATTGACATTTTTAAAATGGTCGTTGTCGATCATGATGCAAGAAAGGGTCGTCTTGTTCGCTTTTGCATCCGCCCACAACGTTTCAAAACGCTCGAAGAACGCTCGACGATTGAGGCAACCGGTTAACGCGTCTTGGGTTGCCAAGATTTCGAGTTCCCCATTCTTCTTTTCAATTTCATCCCGACTATTTCGGAGTAGCCCGAGCATCTTCTCCAATTCTTCACGGTGTTCTTCAACGTGGGTTACATCACGAAAGGTTGCCAAGGCACCACGTGATTTCTCATCGCCACCAAGCGGTGCAGCGTTGACTGAAAAGATGCGGTTGCGTCCATCCGGCAATCGATAATGCAAAATACAATCGCTTTGCAATTCACCTCCGGCAATTGCACCGACCCAGGGATAAACAGGGTCGGTCCTATCCGTCGATGGGAAAGACCATGCCAAATCGGCTGCGGTTTTGAAGGTTAACTCTTCATTGTCCATTCCAACCGTGGTTGCAAAGGCGCGGTTTGCCAAAATGATTCTTCCCTCTTCATCGAGAACCAACAAACCTTCGGCTAGTGTGTCGAGCGCTTGGCGGACACGATCAGGAACAACCTGCGTCCGACTGAAAACGCCCATAATACGAGCAACAAACAGCGTATAGGATCCAAGTCCGGCCAGTGCAAAAAATGCAACCAACCGATAGACCGAGTTCTCTGAAAGTGGTGAGAAGGCGGAGGTTGCCGATTGGCGGAAGCAAAACTCGACATCCCCCCAAGGACGTCGGTTGAGCGTTATTGGAACGCGGATCGCCAATACCCGCGTTGCTTCATCGTCACTCTTTGGCCACATTTCAGCATGGTGCCCGGTGTCTAAACGCAGCGTGCCCATGTCGCTACGCAATCCGATCGACAACAATTGGTCATTCCGCTCGACTTGAGTGCGCATCATTGTTTTCAGGTCGACCCATTGCTTGTGACGCAAATGTCCCGAAGCATTGATGGCGATCGATTCACAAAGTGCCTGCCGCCCTTTTGCTTCGACCAATTCCGCATTGGGCACAAAACCAAGCCATTGCCCACCCAATATTAAGCTAACGCCAACGCAAACCAATGCGACGGCTAAGCGAAACGATGCGATGAACTCTTGGATCAAGACAACTAACAGTACGTTCAATGGTGCATTGTGTGGGTATCTCTACTACGGATAGAGACTACGCTGAAGTGTTGTTTACCACTAAGCGAACGTAAACAGATTCAATTGGATAAAATGCGAGCGTGCGGAAACCTGACCGCTATTCTCTGGTTAATCCGGTCGCATCGATTGAATCGACATTGCTCGCACAACCGCGTCCCCAGTGGGCCGCGCCGTTTCTAAGAGAACGAGTCGTTAAGTCGTGCTAGATCCAAATCTTATGAGCTTGCTCGATGTCGACAGGGAGGCTCTTTCGCGGCGATCAAAACGCAGTCTCCGCAATCGCCGTATCATTCCATCGCTGCAGGATCGAGCCGCCCTACCAGTTGTCTTGATCGATGGTCGATTGCGGAATTTACTGTTTTTGACGCCCTAAGCCGTTTCCGAAACAATGCATCCCACAGCGTCCATGTTCATTTCTGACATTGCACTACGGAAGAACTTCCAAGAGCAATTTTTGAGGTACACCGATGGGGATCACTTCGACATTGCCGATAAAGGGTTTCGCGGTTTCGTTTCCAAAACCAATCTTTTCGGCGACGAAGGTTAAGGTAAGGTTGGCGCGAAAGGTGGGATCGGACGGCTCGCCAGTGTCGGCATCTAGGCCGCTCGGCACGTCGATCGCAACACGAATGGCATCAACATCGTTGGCCGCTCGAATCGCTTCGCCGAAAAAACCTCGCGGCGCTCCCTTGGCGCCCGTCCCCAGGACACAATCCACGAGTACTGCTGCGTCAGCGATCTGCCGAGTAAGTGTCTCAAGGTCGCGTGCGACACGGATCGGTAAGTGAGACTTGATTGCGATGTTGGCATTCACAGCAGCGTCAGCGGATAGCGATTCGATGTCGACAATCGAGACGACGCGAACGAGGTGGCCAAGCAACTCCAGATGTCTGGCGATGACATAACCGTCGCCCGCATTGTTGCCCTTCCCGCAAAGAATCGCAATCGGCTTATCCGCCGAAGTGATTCGGTGAATCACTTCGGCAGCACCGCGGCCCGCATTTTCCATCAAGACGAGGCCGCTCATCCCATAATCCTCGATAGCTCGGCGATCAACCGCACGCACTTGGTCCGACGTCAAACGGGTTCGATTCATTGAGTGTCTCCTCGGAATGTGATAGAGTGGTTTTAGCCGTCTTGTCTAGGCCCCGACAAGGGCTCCAGGAATGGGCTCCAGGAATGGGCTCCAGGAATGGGCTCCAGGAATGGGCGGGCGATGGTAGCATCGAGGTCGCAGTGGTGTTTATCGATGGTACGGCTTGGATACATTTGCCGAGCGTTCATGAAGCCGATTGGTTAGATAAGCATCAATTAATCGCTCAAGCATTTCAATCTGGTATCGGATCCGCTGGCCTCGCTCGGTATCACGCGTTCGCCGAAGTTGGTTGAAGATGCGAATCTCCTGCACTTTCGGGACGATGTCGATTCCATCTCGAATCGCTGCATCAACCGACTCAAAATGATGATGTTCGGCTAAGACGATTCGACTGGGTTCGAGGACGAGCGTGTATCCATAATCACCGTACGCTTCCGAAAAGGCACCGTCAATCGTAATCGCTTTACCGCTACGTTTTAGCGGCGATTCACCTGCCTCCACTTTCACAGGCACGTGGCCATTCACGATTAAGCCATCGCTGGATTCCACCGCGAACTCCTCCAGCACGCGATCGCAAAACTCGACGGTATGAATGAGTGAAAAGTATGGGTCTTTTGTTTCGCGATGGGGTGTCTTGTCTTCGATGAAATCACGCTCGAAAGTCGCAATTCGGTCTTTGCCAAAAAGCGGTGAACGAGGCCCACTCCAGAGGTACCAGAGGAAATCGAGATCATCTTCTTCCGATCGCTCGACCGCTCGGCGAACCACCGTTTCAATTCCTTCAAATAATTCGCGACCCGCAATTGGTTTTCCATCAACGGTTAGCGGCAAAAAGTTGCCGTTGGCATCGACTGGCACACAGCCGTGGAAAATCAAACATTCGTCACGCCGCAGGTACATGGATCCGTGGCCGACCATAAAACGCATTTGCTCTTGTAGCTTTTGACTACTCAAAAACGAGTGTTTCAAACGAGCGAGACATGCGGATTCCTCCTCTGTCAGTTCATACGGATTCTCTGGATCAACCGTCGGAAATCGTTTGTCGCGAAGATCAAAAATTTGTCCATCGATTTCGATCGTTCCGTGTTGATGGTTGATTCGGTGAAGCAGACGGCGATGATCAAGGTCCCATTGCGGGTTTCGCTCGATCAATTGTCCCTCCAACTTGAACTGCATCACCGCAGCGGCTTTTTGCATTCGTGCAACGACTTCGACGGGTCTCATGCCACTCCGCTTTGGCATAAAGAATTCCGCCGGATCGTCCGCGTAAACGGTACGTGCGAGATGTTCGAGCGGCGTGAGCGGAACACTATAGCCTTCATCCAATTGACCCAAGCGTCGATAACGCAGCGACACTCGTAGCACGGTGCAGATCAAGGCCTCATTTCCAAGGGAAGCCCCTAGCCAGAGCATATCATGGTTGCCCCAAATAAAGGCAACGTTGGGTTGCAGACGAAGATAGTCGACGACGAGATCACCTCTCGGCCCACGGTCCCAACAATCTCCGCCGATAATCAATTCGTCGACGGCCAGATTTCGAATGGTACGTCCCAACAAATGGATGAGGTGCAAAGCACGACCGCGATGCACGAGTTCGTCCAACATCGCGTCAATAAACTCGGGGCCCCGCTCGATCGACGGTGCATGCAGCATTTCCAATAACAGCTCGCTGTACTCGACGGGAAACAACTTGGTTGCTAACTGCAAGCTAAAGTTTGAGACCAGGTCGCGAAGCAGTTCTAGCTGCGGTTGTAGCATTCGGTATGCGTACGCTCTGACCTCCTCAGGTTGCCTCAGTGTTTGTTGCAAACGTCGGGTCACTTCGGCAGGATAGAATGTCAACGTCAAGAATTCGGACATCTCATCGTCGGTCATTCTGTCCGCAAACATCTCTTCGACCAGTGGCCGTAAAGTGCCCGAGGCGTTGTTAATCACATGCTGTAGCTTCTTGTCCTCTCCGTGAATGTCACTGATCACGTGGACAGCACTTCGTGGTAAGGTTTGTACCGCAGCCAGTCGCGCGAGCTCCGCTATTGCAGCGTCGACGTTGGGAAAGTCCTGGGACAATAGCTCCAATATGCTTAGGTCTGCTTCAGGACGCTTGAAGGACAGCGAGGGATTCAACATGGTTGCAGCGTTAAACTCAGAGTCATGGTAAGTGGAACGAACATTCCTCGATCGCTCGGAATCATTCGACCCAGTCTAGCAGATTGGAACATGGTTGGGTCCCCTGTGATGCGAGTGCAAAGGTTTGTTGATCGTGGCCCACGTGGATTGCGGAAGCATCACCACCGAGTGCCTGCTCTTGACACTCAACCCGGATTATTCAGGGGCTAGAAGTCGCTGCGAGCAAAGTAGAGGCAGCTTAGCGTTAGCATAACAACGATAAAAATGGCACAGCTCAAAAGCGGCCCGAACACTCGATAGCGAATCGTTTCGATGGGGCCCGTCGTTTCGCTGGACATCTGAATGGCCGTCTCACCGCTTATGATTCTGGCGACCATCCCCCCAAGTTCGCCGGTTTGCGGCGTCAGCGTTCGTAGCGGTGTCATCAACCAACGATCGACGTTTCGCCATGTCGAGAGCATGGGGCGAATCGTACGGCGGCTACTAAAATCATGGGGATCGAGCAGAGCAATTCGATCGATTGAATGAGCGACAATGAATTGGTCTGTCGCCTGGTCGTACGAGATTGCCTCGACGTCTTCGATCCAAATCGGCTCCGTCAAATGCAGAACTTTTTCCGGAGTATCCAGTATTCGGATTCGTTGATCACTGGTCAAAATGGCAAAACGACCTTCGTCGCCAAGGGAGACCACCATCGTCGCTGTCAGTTGATTGGGAAGTGCAAACGAAGCGATTCGCTTCGAGGAACCCTTCGCAAACAACTGGAGTTCGGGTTGGTCGGTTGCTAACAGCATGAATGGTCCGCTGATGGCGACGTTGGCGAAACGCGGCACATCGCCATCGATCGTTTCCTTCCGAGTCACCTCCCATGCTTCCTGTTCTGATTTTTCGATGCAAACCAACTCGTTGCCGCTGAACAAGGCCAACGTTTTTCCGCTTTGGTCAACTGCTAGGCTTCGGGGCGGCAAGAATGACATGTCAGAGGGCAAAATGTTCTCGAAACCATCCGTTGGCACTCCCATCATGCTGGCCAACTTCGCCATCCAATTGGGCTGAGGAGCCGATGTCGGCTCGCTCATGGCCGCCTCGTTTGTCTCGTTACTCTTTTCCAATTCGATTGCATCGAGCAAACCTTGTTGACTCGTCACAAAGACACCATTGGTATTCACGGCAAGCAATTCGTCGCCGGCAATCAGCAGTTCGGTTGTGGCGGTTGGCAATCGCAGACTTGGTTGCGGACGCCAATTGGTTGAATCATTGAGTAGTAGTAGATCGAACGCGCCCATTCCGAACACGCTCATTCGCCCGCCCGGAACGTGCGCGGTCGCGATCGAGCCATCGATGAGTGTTACAGGCGGAACCATTCGATCGGCACCGATCGCCTCCGATTCGTAAATCTCGTCCCAATGCAACGTGTTGTTGTCAAATCGTAGCAACCCGCCGCCTCGTGTCGCAGCGAGTATCTGTGGATTGCTTTTCCCTGCCTCGATAGTTGTAGGATCACCCGAGATCGCGACGGCTTTGATCGTATCAGGACGCTTCACGAAAGCATCAAAAAGTCCGCCAAAAACTCCGACGACGATACAGAACGCACCAAACATGCATGTCACGCCGATTGCCAAAATTGGTGATCGCCATCTTAGTCCCGCCAATACCGACACACTGTAGAAAACGGCAAAGACGAAAACGGAAACGGGAATACAAAGCAGGATCCGCGCATTCCAAACATCCAAACGGAATCCGGCCACCAAATAGAGGCCGACAACCAACTGGACAACGCATAGAAACATAAAGGCACAGCCACCAACATACTTGCTAAGCAGCAGCATCGAACGCGACACAGGTTTACTTAGTAACAGGTGAAGCGATCCAGGTTGTAGCATGTCAGGTATGATCGATGCGGTGACCAGAATGCCGAGAAACACCAGAATGTATCCGAGCAGCCACTGAATAATGGTTGGAATCACAAATTGATTCAAGACGATCAGGAATTGAGCTTTGTCGATCGCTAGGCGAGCGGGAAAGTCAACGCCAAAATAGGTCAATAGAATCGAGCGAGCAGAACGTACGCGGAACACTCCGGGGAGTGCTGCTTCAATCCGCAGCCTCGTACGCCGCTCACGAAGGGATTCGGAAAGATCCGTTGACGCCATCGAATCAAGGCGGCGGAGTTCACGCAACCGGACGGTCGACGACCACGCTTCGGCGTCGTACCAGGAATCGTCTGCGAACAATTTGTTTAGTCCGTCCGACAGCGTGCTAAACCAAATCCGAACGTCTTCACCTTGCCCAACTTGTTCGAGCGAACGCTTCAAATCATTCGGCAATGCAGCCGCAATCCGGCCCACGGGTGCCTCTGCTTGTTCGGGATCGACAAGTCCTTGAGCTAGCATCGCTTTCAAACGCGACGCGTTCTCCAGATCGTGGTCGATAAAACGAGTATTGTAATCTTCGCGGTAACCGATCGGCGACAAGGCCCCTATCAAAATCCAAATCGCTACAAAAGCAATCCACAATACGCGTGAAGACAAGGCGGCACGAAACGAGTCCGCTATGACTGCAACATAGGGTAGCCATCGTCTCACGGAAGCACCTCTTGGGCAGCATGGGAAGGTGTTTCGGCATTGGATGACTCGCCCAAGCGGACGGCTTTCATGAAGGTTTCTTCCAATGTTTGACGACGGACGACTAGCCGCCGTAGCGATAAGCCCGCGCTGCGAATTCGATCGACTGCCGAATCGACCTCTGATTGTGAAGAGAGCGGCAAGTGGAATTCGATCGCGATGATTTCACCGCCGCCATTCTCCGGTTGGGATGGTTCCGCCACCACCGCGGCGGGGAATAGCTCGCCAAGTTTGGCCCGCAGAATATCGATAGAAACCATTGGCAACGCGACTTGAAATTGGACCTCTTCAATACGATCCGATTGAGTCAGTTCATCAATCCGGCCAACCGCACAGATTTTGCCCTTGGCCATGATCGCCACTCGAGAACAGATCAATTCCACTTCCTGCAGGATATGGCTGTTGAGAAAAATCGTTTTACCCGATTCACGCAGTCGATCGATGACCATCCGCACTTCATTGCGGCCAACGGGATCGAGTCCATCGGTCGGCTCGTCAAGCACCAACAGGTCGGGATCGTGCATGAGAGCCTGGGCCAAACCCAAACGCTGATACATTCCTTTACTGAATTGGCGAACCGATTCGCGATCACGGTCACGAAGCCCGACCAATTCGAGTAACTCATCACTGCGGCGAAGAATGTCGGCTCTCGACATGCGGCTCATGCGGCCATAGTAGCGAAGAGCGGTTCGGGCGGAATGGTGTCGGTCGACGCGCAGAGATTCAGGTAGGTAGCCCACACGCATTCGAGCAGCGGAACTCCCTGCAGGTTGTCCAAATAGCGAGGCAGAGCCAGTCGTGCTTCGAACGACGCCTAACAGAATTTTGATCAGCGTCGTTTTTCCAGCACCATTTGGACCGAGAAGTCCAAAAACCTCGCCCCGATCAGCATGTAGCGAAACGCCCCGTAGCGCTTCGACGACCGTACGGCCTCGCAGCGACCGGGCGTGGTAGGCTTTCGTTAAATTCCGTACGTCGACCACACTTTGTCGTTGTGGGTCTCGTTTTTGCATGAGGTCGGCCTTGCCGAGTTCCGCTACGAATTAACTAGACAATGTCTCTCGAAACCAGATACAGCAGCCAAAGGATAGCGACGAACAAAAGTCCGAAGGCCAAGATTCGGTGCGCAGGTTGCCGCCACGAAGGTGGGTGAAATTCCTTTTCGTACAAATGGCGAAATCGCTCACGTTGATGCTCCGAATCAAAGACGCCGTCATCGACCAATTCGTACAACCCAAATTGAATCGAGTACTCGACAACGCCGAAAATGCTGTGGGATCGCTGTTCGCCGTCAACCGCAATTCCTTCGAAGTACCATAATTGATTGCCGAATGTAGACTCGGTCTCTACCCGTTCATCAACGCAGCGCATTTGCAGTACTTCGCTTTGTTCGGGGCAGAACCGGGCGCGGGTCATCGCGCGTTCGCAATCGAGACGCACTTGGCGAATCGTTCGCTCGGAAAACTGCTTTGTCCTGGTTTCTGCGCCCATTGGCTACTACTCCACTTGCCGCCAAGGAAATAAATTGACAGTGTGTCGAAAAGTATTATTGCTGGTTCGTCAAATAAAGTCACCGGGAGAAAAGCAAAATATTTGGCTTTGAGGTAGGAATTCTAACGATTTTGTCGTTTTAAGTGGCTTTGTTTTCCTAAACTACTTGTTCTGGTTCTCAGACTCCCGCCTGCGACTGGTTTCTCGTGCTGCGTCCAGATTAAAAATGAGGGTTGTCGTAGGGGACGAGGCGACGAGTCCCTTACGGCACAGCGGTTCAAAAGGCTCCAAAAGGGTCCAAAAGGACTCGCCACCTCGTCCACTACCTTAAAAACGAGACCTTGACGCAGCACTAGGCAAAACACTCCAGCGCAGTGCGTCTCTAGGCAGGAGCCTAGGCGCGAGTTTTATTCGCAGTTCATCGACGCGGCCCGCTGGGTACGCGGTAAAAATATTTATCAAAAGGCCACCGAGATGTTTGAACGCCGATCCTTGACCGCTCCAATCACCCTTGGGGTCGTCATGATTCTGCTTGTCGTCATTTTGACGATCGTATGGGTCGTGGGAAACTGGTTGAGCGTGCAGGGTGAACGGGCGTCCCCTTCGGTCTTTATGACCATTTTGGCAACCGGCTCCGTGATTCTCGCTGCAATGTTGGCAGGCGTGATTGCCTACCTGACGCTAACGGTCAAGGCGTTTAATCTGAATCGGCGCCAATCCAATTTTATTGATGCGGTTACCCACGAGCTAAAAAGCCCGATAGCGTCGCTAAAACTCTACTTGCAAACGCTTGGCCGCTTGACCGTTGATGAGCAGCAACAGAAGGATTTTCATCGTTTCATGCTCGAAGACGTCGAGAGGCTCGATTCGCTGATCAACCATTTGCTCGATGCCGCTCGGATCGAACGCAATCACCAAGCCGAAGAAAAAGAGCTCATTGAACTTGATAACCTGTTGGGAGAATGTAGCCGATCGGCGTGTTTACGGCACGGAGTCGCTGAGGAAACGGTGACACTCGATTGCCCAGCTGGCCTGAAGATGAACAGTCAAGGGGTGCAGATGGAGATTTTGTTTCGCAACCTAATCGACAATGCGATTAAGTATGGAGGTACGCCACCGGAAGTGATGGTGAAGGTGAACACTTTGGAAAAAGATCAGGTTGTCATTTCGGTTATCGATAATGGCAATGGTATTCCGGCGAACCAGAAACGGAAGGTTTTCGGACGATTTGTTCGCTTGGGGAACGAGTTGGAACGAAGTCGAACCGGAACGGGACTCGGCTTGTATCTCGTCCGAAATGTCACTCGAGCGCTCGGAGGCAGTGTGCGGGTGCTCGATCGTGCCGAACAACCGGGGACTGAATTCAGCGTCACCCTTGGCGGTGTTGAGAGTTCATCGAGTCGCGAGCCGTCATCTCATCAATAGCGTGATCACTACAACCGGATCAACCCGCTTCTTTTCACACACCTTGGATATCCGGCAGGCAGCTAGACGATGCTAGCATTATACCCTGATCCCAATCCTTGCCGAGTGTTCGGCTCACTGGCGTTCCCCCTCCCATCCTTGCTGGCTTTCCGCAGTCCGCCTCCAATCGGCTGCACCTCCAACCGAGAGCCAAGTAGGACCGAAGGTCTGTGAGTCCGAACAATCCGGCGGTTCGCGTGCCGAGATATCCATGTCTAAATCCGATCTTTTGTCCATAGAAAATGACACCGAAACGAGCCTTGAACTTGCCGAGTCCCGTGTGCGTACCGGTCGCCGGACGACTCGAGGCAACGCGGCTCAGTCCCCGTTAGAAACCTACCTTCGTGAGATCAACGAAACGGCGTTATTGTCCGCTGATGATGAGCTTGAGTTAGCCGAGCGTATTGCGCAAGGCGATGCATTGGCACGGGACCGCATGGTCCGCGCAAACTTGCGGTTAGTTGTCAACATTTCACGCGGTTACACCGGGAAAGGTCTTGGTTTGCAAGACTTGATCGAAGAGGGAAACCTCGGGTTGCTACGGGCGGTTGAGGGTTTTGATCCCAGCGTTGGGACACGTTTTAGTACCTACGCCAGCTATTGGATCAAGCAATCGATTAAGCGTGCGTTAATCAACAGTGCAAAAACGATTCGCATTCCGGCATACATGGTCGAACTGTTAAGCAAGTGGCGTCGGGCGACCGCTCGGCTCAATGAAGAGCTTGGCCGCACCCCTTCCAACGAGGAGATTGCACGGCTTTTGGGGCTGCCGAAAAAGAAGCTACCGATTATTCGAAAAGCCATTCGGATTAGCAATAGCACTCCTCAAAGTGATCAAACCGAAGCGGGGTGGTCGTTGAGTGATATGGTGCAAGACGAGCGTTTGAAAGCTCCGGATGAGGAGATGCTCGATCACGATATTTTGCGGCATGCGATGGAGCTTGTAGGGCATCTTGAAGATCGCGAAGCGACGGTGCTAAAACTACGTTTTGGACTTGGTGGCTGCGAGCCAAAGACACTCAAAGAGATAGGTGCGGAACTCAATTTGACTCGCGAACGTGTTCGTCAAATCGAGACCGAAGCCCTTCGCCGGCTTGCGGATGGATTGACCGATCCCCACGAGCGCATGTTTGGTTGAGCTACTCCATTTGTTCTCGAATGAATACCGGATTTGGATTCCCCTTTCCCGCTTTGTTGCATCGAAAGAACTCGGAAACATAACGGACACGTGCTCGTTTCTCGGGTACCTTAAAGCTATCACCTTTTTGTAGGACGGGACGATACTCGTCCATCTTTCCGAATTGTCGCGTTCCAGCTGCTTGGCAGGGGAACCAATATCCATTGCCTTCGCCGTCTTCGAGATAGAACTCGGGATAAGCGTGGTCGGGAATCCAAACCATACGAGCTGGGATTTTCGCGTTCCGGCATAAGGCCACGAACAAGCTGGTCATCTCCTCGCAGTCGCCCTTACCTTCTCGAAGAGCGTCGGACGCATTTTTGATCGGGCCTTCGACGTATTGGACTTTTTCGCGAACAAAATCGTAGATCTGTTCGACACGTTGCCAATCATTCTCGGCTTCCATCTTTGCTAATTCGCGCGAAGCGGCTCGAATGGACGAATGTCCCGAATCAATGTACGGACTGGTCCCCAAATACATTCGCATTTCGCGGTCGGGTCGCATCGGAATCACCAAGTCGTCGGTTCGATTTGGAGCCAAGATCCGCGAACGTTCCACTTGAAAGGTCAGGATAAGTGATGCGGATGCTCCGGCAGGCACTCGCCGCATTTGCAAGACAATCTGCTTTGCCCCTCCCGCCAAGTCTTTCGCTTGCCATGCCGTGACCAGAGGGTCAACGACTTGGTTTGTCAGGGTCACCTTTTGTTCAGGCCAATCAACGGGTATCGGAAAGGTTGCAAACACATCGGTGCACGTCACCGGCGGTTCGAGCAGCAAACCGATTCGCCAATTCTGGATTTGCGGCGACGCGTATTCAATGCGAGCGGCGGATGTCTCCGTTTCCGGTTCGGTTCCCAATGGCGATCCGCTATTTTGAGCCAATGCAAAGGATGGTGCGAGCGAGGCTCCAAATCCGAACAGGGAAGTGGCGATAAATTGTCGACGATGGCACATGGGCTGACTTATGGTTCGGTGTTAATAATCGATTCAAAGTAGAAAACCGAAACGACCGAAGTGACGCATCGGCATACGCCTTCGCTCCACTTCGGTCGCTACTCACAATTCAATTTTTCACAATTCAATTATAGTTACTTTAAGCGGCTTCGCTGTATCGCTGCGTTAGAACTTGGCTTGCGATGACTTGGCGGCAGCCGAGGCCTCCGGGCTGGGGATTGTCGTGGTCCCAGGCTGGGAAGCCTAGGCTACGGTATTTCGGCGGCATTGCCTTGATCATTGCGGCAGCAATTGGGCACCGGGAGGCAGTGGATCGGTATTCAAAATTCGGTCCCCTCGTGCGTCAAAATCATCCTGCATCGAAGTGGACCCCCCATAGGTGGTTCCGCCTTGATATACTTGTCCTCCGATCACTTCGCTGCCAATGATTTGTCCGTCATAAGGAACGATTCCCTCGTGAATGACGTTGCCCGACATATATGGATCGTGGATTCCCGACCCGCAATTGCCGCAATCACAACCGCTCATTCCCGAATAGTATCCGCCACAATCAACGTGGCATCCGCTATAACAGCTACCACACGAATCGACGCAGGGTGGGCAACAATCGGCCATCGCAGGTCCGTAGACCTGGCCAGTCGGCGCGGCGGTCATCGGAGTTCGGTTTGGAAGGAGGCGATTGAACAAACCACAACGGGGTTGCGGAGTGATCGGGACCAAAGATTGCGGTGCGTACTGAGGCGCCGGTGCGTACTGGGGTGCCGGTGCGTACTGAGGTGCTGCCACGACCGGGCCGTAAGGGGCAGCAGGCGTTTGCGTCGGAGGGGATGCGACGGCGGGCGGTTGAGTGAGAAGCGGATTGTAGGTGTTTGCACAACTGCCACATCGGGCACCGCGTCCAAACCAAAACTGTTTGAGACTGGCACCGCAGCCCGTGCTTAGGACCATTAATGTAGCAGACGCCACAAACGACAAAATGCGAGTATTCATTTTTTTTCCATTGACATGCATAGTGAGCTTATTCGGAGTTCTCCAGCGGGGAACTATCTAAAACTAGGTCGCAAACAATGATGTGCAAACGCATCATCGTTTTTTTTCTGCAACAATTCCGATGTGGTCATTACGATTCGCATTCGTTTTCTCTTTTTATCCCTCCAATGTCACAAGCAACCTTTATGATCCGAAGTTATTGTTTCATTGCCATTGCCGTTGCTGCCTTCACGTTGGGCTCCGGCTTTGTTGCTAGCGCGGAAAGAACGCAGATAACAGTAGAGCAAGATGTCATTTCGCAGCCGTTCAATGCGCATCCGGTATGTGGCGATCGATTGTGGTTGATTAACACTCGGTCAATGACAACGTGCACCTACTATGCGAATTTGGAGCAACCGAATTTCAAAGTGAGTCGTTTAGAAAACAACGGCAGGACATCGCCATCATCGACCCATGAATACCTGAGCGAGATTGGTCATGATCGACCGGTGGTTGTCTACGTTCATGGCTACCGTTTCAATCAATGCGACGCATTACGTCGTGGATTATTGATCCATCGTGAAATCGCTGCTCGGAACTGTGGCTCTCCGGTCGATTGGGTCATCTTTAGTTGGCCGAGCGAGCAAGATGGATTTATCACTCATGATGTGAGGGAGAAGGCGAAGTATTCCGACACGCAAGCTCTTTACCTTGCTTGGTTGCTTCGCGAGCAATTAAACCGATCGATCAAGACAAAACTGATTGGCTATAGTTTGGGGGGGCGAGTCGTTACCGGATCATTGCACGCTTTAGCAGGAGGGATGATTGGCGGACGAAATTTGCCGGGTGAATTGATCAAGCACGCCGATATTGATGTCGGATTGGTCGCGCCTGCGATCGGGCAAAATTGGTTATCGATGGGCGGATATCACGGTTTGGCACCGTCGAACATCGATTCGTTTTTATTGCTCTACAATCAACGCGACGCCGTTCTAAAACGCTATTGGCTACTTTCGAAAGTTCGCGGTGCGGTCGCGTTGGGGTTCGGACGGTTGCCATCTTTGACGCCACGTGGTGACGGCAGCGAGGTCGACCTGAGAGCACGAGATTGCTCGCGGTGGATAGGGATCGCCCACGATGAAGTCGACTATTACCAGCGCCGCTGTAACGCTGGCAACGACATGGCTAGGATGATCTCGGATACGACAACCCAAAATTGAAACGTCCCCTGCATTGCAACCGACAAATCGAAATCGAATTGCGTATCTGAACGGAAAATGGCTCGATCAATCCGAATTGCGGTTGTCGGTCGACGATCTAGGTCTTCGCCAAGGAGTGACGGCTGTTGAAAGACTGCGGACGTATCAGAAAAACGTTTTTATGCTTGGGGCCCATTTGCAGCGTTGGAAGCTCACGACAAAGATTTTGCAAATCGATGGACTGCCAAGCGAAGCTTCCATGGTTGATTTGATTGCGGAGCTACTTCACCTCAATGATTCGTTGCTAGAAGATGCAGGCGACGTCGGTATTACGATCCTCGCAACGCCTGGAGTGGTTGGCGGATTGGTCCCAACGTTTGCGATGCACCTCAACTGGCTCGACCACGATCGGATCGAGCAACGTCGGAAAAGGGGCCAACCCTTGGTCATCACCAATGTCATCCAGCAACACGATTCGACTTGGCCCCGCTCGATCAAGGTTCGCTCGCGAATTCACTATTATCTTGCCGATCAAGCCGCTCGCGATTGCGATCCAGACGCAGCCGGTGTGCTTGTTGATGCGGATCAAACGATTACGGAGACTTCGATTGCCAATTTGGCGATCGTTGAATCAGGCGTGATCGTTTCGCCTCTGGATCACCAAGTGCTCGGTGGCATCACTCAACAAGTAGCCGAACGGATCGCTCAATCGCTTTCGATCGAATGGAAGAAAGATCGCATTTCAAGAGAGCGTTTCCGAAAAGCAGCAGAGATTCTTTGTATGGGGACAGACGGTGGCATTTGGTTCGGTGAAGTGGTGAATCACGGTACCGAACGCCCACGCGTACCCGGCGAAGTATTCCTACGTCTTCGAAAAATGTTCGACGAGCAACGGTAACTCCGTCGCTCCGAGGCTTCGGATGGGTTGCTGACGCTATGGAGCGACGTCGGAGGTCAGCAAAACGCCCGAAAGCCGATATTCTCGGCGGCTTTCGCTACTTTGGGGCCACGCGTCCTCAAGCCCCTAAATATTGTTCCTTGCTTCGATTCGAGTTGTTCGGTAGAATGTTCTCATGTTCCATGCCATTTTCCACCTAATGCTGATCGCCAGTTTGCTGGTTTGCCCTGTGCGTTGTTCTGCGCATGCGGCGATTTCATCAGCGGAAAATAGTGAGGTGACGGTGGTTTGCTGCTGCTGTGATGCAGGGGGCGCCGAGTCAAGCGTAAGCAAAATACCGAATGATTGTCCAGGTAACGGTTGTCCAGACGACGGTTGCGATTGTCAAGCTTGCATCTGCAACGGGGCGATCATGCAAAGTGATGCCCAAGAGGTTTCGGCGGTAGACATCGATTTTTGTTCTTTTCTGGCCCCAATCGAGGTTCGGTTGTTGGGCATCGCGTCTGTCTATCTTGACCGGCACCACGACTTGCGACTTGTATGTCGGTATCTAAGTGGTCGCGATGCTTGCATTGCGCACCAATCTTTTCTGATTTGAATCAGCCTATTCATTGATCGTTTTAAGGAGTCAGATCTCTTTTATTGACTCCGTCCGTTTGTTTGCTGCGCTATTGTGCGTTGCTTAGGCTTTTCAATCAAAACGAACCATGCTTCTTCCTTGGGAATACGGGGTTCGCAATTTGGCCCGCCGGCCGTTGCGAACGGCACTCACGCTTGTCGCATTAGCGACGGTTGTGATGCTAGTGTTTGTCGTCGTCGGATTCATCCGTGGACTCGAACAATCACTCGTTGTTAGTGGCGATGAGTCGGTGGTATTGGTCTATTCGGTGAACTCTGAAGAGAACATTGAAAACTCATCGATTCCTGCGCGAACGCCCGCGTTACTAACAGCAAGTTTGGACACCGCGGTGAGACGGTTTGGGATCACTCATGTTTCGCCCGAGTTGTATTTAGGCACGCGGGTGAAGACAGAGGGAGGTGAGGGAGGGTTGGGACTTGTTCGCGGCGTCACGATCTCCGCCCCCCTTGTCCGCAGATCGATCAAGTTGGTTGATGGCAAATGGCCTGGTGACGGAGAGGTGATGGTTGGACGGTTAGTAGCCGCGAAACTTGGTGCTTCCGACGACTCGCTGATGGTCGGAAATGAGATTCAATTTGAAGGACAGAAATGGAAGATCAGCGGCCACTTTGCGGCCGGCGGAGCAGCTTATGATTCCGAAATTTGGTGCAAGCTTGTCGATTTTCAATCGAGCACAAAGCGACAAGATCTGAGTTTGGTTGCCATGTTAATGTCGCCAGGTCGCTCCGCTGCAGAAGTCCAATTGTTTTGCAAAGAGCGCAACGACCTGGAACTGCGGGCGATTTTGGAAACAGACTACTACGCATCATTGCAGCAGCATTACAAACCGGTGCGGCTATTGGCGTGGTTTGTTGTATTGTTGGTGTCCGGTGCGGGGGTTTTCGCAGGCTTGAACATGATGTATGGCGCGGTTGCAGGGCGAAATCGCGAAATTGCGACGTTGCAGGCGATCGGATATCGGCGACGCGCGATCTTGATCAGTTTCATTCAGGAAGGGGTTCTCTTGGCGGCAGCGGGGTCGCTGCTATCAGGCGTGATCGCCCTGACAATGCTTAACGGTGTTGCAGTCCGCTTTACGATGGGTGCGTTCACGTTACGGATCGACAGCGTTGCAATCCTGATCGGTTGTAGCGTTGGATTGTTGTTGGGCGTCGTGGGTGCGTTACCCCCGGCGCTGAAAGCGTTGCGAGCTGAGATCGCAACAGGTTTAAAGGCAGTTTAGTTTTCTCGAGGAGATTAGAAATGAAGATTTGTTTCCGTTTGATGTTGATGGGTTTGAGCTTCTTGGTCGTAGGTTGTGAATCGTCCGAAGTGCCGAGCGATCAAAACGAAGGGTATTCCGCAGCAGAATCAGAATATGTGGTCGATCGTGAACCTGACGGGGCAATTCCGGTGGGAGAAGCACGTGAATCAACCGACGATGGTGCGGAAGTAACGTTGGTGGGACGGATTGGTGGTTCGAGCGATCCGTTTGTGGACGGACTGGCTGCGTTCACGATCGTGGATCCGAAAGTGCCATGCTGTGCTGCCGACGAAGGTTGCCCGACTCCATGGGACTACTGCTGTACGCAAGACCAAGTGAAAGACAATATTGCGACGGTCAAGGTTGTTGATGAAGCCGGCCAACCGGTCCTTCATGGTGCTCGTGCGTTGTTGGGGGTCAAGGAATTGTCGACCGTTGTCGTCATGGGAAAAGCGAAGCGTGATGATCAAGGAAACTTGACCGTTTCGACGCATCAAGTCTTCGTTCGTCCTGGACAATAATCATGGCGAACTCTCCGATTGACCTTAGCCGACTCGCTCTCGATCGCTCGCCTCCGAGCGAATCGGCTGCGTTAAATCCGCGTCGCAAGCGATGGTTCTCGCGATATATGTTGCCTTTGTGCATCTTCCTAGGATTCGTTGCCTTGCTCGGTGCCGCTGCGGGACGACAGTTGTTGCCATCGACGCGGGTAACGGTCGTGCCTGTGATGGTGAAGCGAGCCGAGTTGCAACCGACCGGAACGACGCTGTTTCAGGCACCGGGTTGGATCGAGCCCCGCCCCACCGCGATCAGTGTCGCAGCGCTTGCACCCGGCGTGATCGAAGAGTTGTCGGTTGTCGAGGGACAGCAGGTTGAGAAGGGTGAAGCAATTGCCCGGTTGATTTCTATCGACGCCGAAATGGACGTCGAGCGGGCAAGGAATACGCTCGCGATCCGCGACGCCGAGGTCAACCGGGCGAGAGCCGAACTCGACGCGGCAAAAATTCGTGTCGAGAATCCGGTGCATCTTCATGTTCAATTGGCGGACGCTCAAAGCGCTCTGGCAAAAACACAAACCGAGCTTGCCAAGTTGCCGTTTTTGGTCGCGGCCGCCGAAGCCAATGCGGAATATGCGCACGACAGCATGGAAGGAAAACGCTTGGCAAGAGGAGCGATCTCTGGCCGAGTCATTGCTCGTTCTGAGAGCGAACATGCTACGGCTGATGCCGAGCTTCATGAACTACGCAGTCGAAGACCAAACTTGCAACGCGAGGTCGATGCGTTGACCGATAAAGTGAACGCGGTGAGGCAGCAATTGAAATTGTTGGTCGAAGAAACTCGGCAATTCGAGGCAGCGAAGGCCGAGCTGCAATCAGCGGAGGGGATGCGTGAAGAGGCCAAATTGCGATTGCGCCAAGCTGAATTGGTTCTTCAACGCAACGTGGTCCGCGCCCCAATCAGCGGCCGAGTGCTACGGCGGATCGCGTCTCCAGGAACTCGCGTGATGGGACTGGACCCAACGGCCGGACAGAGCTCCAGTACGGTGATCGAGATGTATGATCCGAACCGACTCCAAGTTCGCGCCGACGTTCGGTTGGAGGACGTTCCGATGGTCATGCGTGGTCAAACCGTTGAAATTGAAACCGCGTCAACTCCAGGTGTGATCCAAGGCCGCGTGCTGCGAATGACAAGTACGGCCAACATTCAAAAGAATACGCTAGAAGTGAAAGTGGAATTGATCGACCCGCCGGAAAACGTTAGGCCTGAAATGCTGGTTACGGCAAGCTTCTTAGCCCCGATCATCGGCGAATCTGGGGGGGAATCCACGGCAACCGAACGCAAGTTCATTCCCGACCAACTCGTTCAGACGGGGGAATCCGGCACGTTCGTTTGGATCGTGGATGAGAATAACGCGGCCCAACGACGCACCGTGGATGTGGGAAGTCGCAGCGACGGCGGGTTGGTGGAAATTATTTCGGGACTGAATTTGACCGACAAACTGGTCGTTGCTGGCGTTGAGCAATTGAAGCAGGGCAGTCTCGTTGTTGTAACAGGCGACGATCAAACTTTTGGGATAAATCAATGGCATTAGTAGAACTACGTGGCGTTTGTAAAAGCTTTCGTAAGGGTGACGAAACGATCACGCCGCTCGATTCGGTCGACTTGGACATCGAAGCGGGGGAATTTGTATCGCTGATGGGGCCAAGTGGTACGGGGAAGAGCACGCTTCTGAATTTGGTTAGCGGTATTGACCGTCCCGACTCGGGGACGATCACCGTCGATGGTACCGAGGTGACAAAGCTCTCTCGCAGCAAATTGGCGGATTGGCGGGCAATCAACCTCGGGTACATATTTCAAACCCATAATTTGATTCCAGTTCTCACTGCCTATGAAAATGTGGAGCTTCCGACGTTGCTCTTAAAGTTGTCTTCTCGCCAGCGCCAACAACGGGTCGATTTAGCTTTGGAAGCCGTCGGACTGAGTGATCGTGCCGATCATTATCCGAGACAGCTTTCCGGCGGCCAAGAGCAACGGGTTGGCATTGCTCGAGCAATTGTCGCGCACCCGAAAATCGTTGTTGCGGATGAGCCAACGGGCAGTCTTGATGTGGAAACCGGTGAGCAGATCCAGCTCTTATTGCAGCGACTCAATCAAGAACTCAACATCACGATGCTAATGGTTACTCACGACAGCGATGTTGCGCGAATCGCATCGCGGCAATTGGTTCTCGACCGAGGCAAGTTTTTGGAAACGGAGGAGGAGACGAGAGAGAGGCAGCAGGAGAGGCGTCGTCTGAAAGCAGCACGGCAGATCGAAGAATCAAAAATTTGATCGTCCCCCCCCCCCGACTCCCAACCCCCAACTCCCAGCTCCCAACTCCCAACTCCCAACCCCCAACTCCCAACTCCCAACTCCCAACTCCCAACCCCCAACCCCCAACTCCCAACTCCCAACTCCCAACTATGTTCACCTACGTCTTGAAAACACTATGGCGTCATCGCACTCGAACGGTGCTTACGGTAACGGGCGCTGCGGTGGCGATGTTTGTCTTTTGTTTTGTCGGTTCGGTCCAGGAAGGCTTGAATCGGTTAACGACCGGATCGGATGCTGACCGTAGCCTCATCGTGTTTCAGGAAAACCGTTTCTGTCCAACGACCAGCCGCTTGCCGGAAGACTATGCTGGTAAGATCAGAGAGGTTGCTGGAGTCCGTGAGGTGATGCCGATTCAAGTTTGGACGAACAATTGTCGCGCCAGTTTGGATATTGTGGTATTCAATGGAGCGGACCCTGAACAGATCCAGCAAACACGTCCGATCAAGTTGACCAGCGGTAGTTGGGAGCGGTTTGCTTCGCAACGTGATGCTGCGATTGTCGGCCGCAACGTGGCACAACGGCGGGGACTAAGTGTCGGTGATCAGTTTTCGATCGGTGACATCTCGGTCATGGTCGCGGGTATCTTCGAGTCAACGGTGCCATCGGAAGAAAACTTGATCTACACCAGTCTCGCGTTTCTGCAATACACACGTGGTCTTGATGCGGCAGGACTTGTCACGCAGCATGAAGTGCTTTTGACGCCCGACGCCGACCCGGATCATGTGGCCAGCGAGATTGATGCGACGCTGCGAGCCGGTTCGGTCGCGACGAAGACTCGCCGCAAAGGTGCATTTCAGGCCAGCACGCTTTCGGACTTAGTCGATCTGATCGGTTTTGCTCATTGGCTTGGATACGCCTGCGTCGGCTTGGTATTGTCGCTTGTCGCAACGACGACATTGATGAGTGTGCAAGATCGGATCAAGGAATACGCGGTGCTGCAAACGATCGGCGTGCGACCGATGCGAGCGATGCGCTTGGTTCTCGCCGAAAGCACCATCTTGTGTCTCGTTGGCGGAATCGCAGGGACACTCTTCGCGCTCATGGCACTCGGGGTTGGCGGTTTTGCGATTGGAGCCGAGGGAGCGATGATCGCGTTTCGACCGTCACTGGGGTTAGCAATCTCAGGAGCCACCGTGTCTCTGATCGTGGGTTTGATCGCAGGATTGGCGCCAGCGGTACAAGCCGCAACGGTACCAATCGTGCACTCATTGCGACAGGCCTAACTCTTAGGGTAGTGGACCTTGTGAAAGATCCTTCCGCATGAGGGCCGCATCCCTGACAAAGCATTCGTGGGCGGGTTCGCTGTTGGACGAGAGCGTTTACAGCGCCAGCAGTAATCGGCTGGGGGCTTCAAGGTAGCCGATGACGTCATTCAGGAACCGCGCCGCCGTGCCTCCGTCGACGAGACGATGATCGTATGACAAGCTTAACGGCATCATCAATCGCGGCTGGATTGAGTCATCAGGCATCACGACTGGCAATTTTCGGCTGCGTCCAACGAGCAAGATGGCGACCTCGGGAACGTTCACGATTGGCGTTGAGTACGTTCCGCCAATCGCACCAAGATTACTGATCGTAAACGTGCCCCCACGCAAATCACTGACCGCAAATTGTCCCCCCCTGACTTTGCTAGACATTTCTGCTAGCGACCGAGTGACCTCGGGGACGCCCATGCGATCTGCATTATGCATGACGGGGACGACCAAACCACGATCGGTATCCACGGCGATTCCGACGTTCACATAATCCTTGTAGATGATTTGCTCGTTCTCTTGGTCGATTGCAGCATTGATCCCAGGATGATGCTTAAGGGCGGTTGCAACGGCTTTGATCAGGAACGGCATCGACGTCAATTTGAGACCTTGAGCGGCATAATCTTCCTTACTCGATTTGCGGAGTCGTTCAAGATCGGTGATGTCGGCATCGTCAAAGTTCGTCACACGCGGGACCGCCGACCAACTGGCGTGCATCTGGTTGGCTATCGTTTTACGGATTTTGCTCATTCGCTCAACGCGGATGGTGCCGTAATCGTCAACTGCCGGTGCTCCCGCTCCGTCGACGGCGCTGGGACCGCGTACGATGCTGGGGTTGGAGGCGTCGGGGACCGAGGCGACCGATCCGGTGCCTGCGGTTGTTCGTGCCGCCGCTTGGTTGGCCTGACGAACAACACTGAGTATGTCTTCGCGAGTGATTCGGCCTGACTCGCCTGTGCCACGTACGGAACTCAAGTCGACGCCGACTTCGCGAGCAAAGCGGCGGATCGCTGGTCCCGCCGGGATGGCGTCTCCGCCCGCTGACGACGTTGATTCCGTCGATGCTGGAGGCGCCGGTGCGACTGGAGACGCCGGTGCGGCTGGCGGCGCCGGTGCGACTGGAGACGCCGGTGCGGCTGGAGGCGCCGGTGCGGCTGGCGGCGTCACGGCTGCTGGAGTCTCTGCTGCAGCGGGTTGGGTGGGTGCGGGTTCGGCGGGAGTTGGCTTGGGTGCGGGTTCGGCCTGCTTGGGCGCTTCTGCTTTAGGCTCAGGCTCTGTTTTCGATTCCGGTTCAGCAGGTTGCGTATCGGTGGTCACGTCCGACGAGGCCTCGACTTCCAAGATGACACCACCGATACCGACCGTGTCGCCTTCGCTGACCAAGATCTTGGTGACCTTGCCGCCAACGGATGAAGGCACCGGGACGGTCGCCTTGTCGGTTTCCATCTCGACGATGTCTTGCCCTTCGCTGATCACGTCACCGACCGACACAAAAAGTTCCAATACGTCGCCCGATTCGATGCCGTCACCTAACTCGGGTAGCTTTACTTCAGTAGCCATAGATTCTTCGTTTCTTCGTTTCAAGTGTTTTGAGGGGAGCCAGTAGATTAAACTTCTCGTTGGAGTTTAGGCTTCTGTCGATTTCGACTCAGCCGCAGAACGACAGGCTGGAAGCCTATCCCACGTTTAGGCAAAGTACGGGTTGGGTTTGTCGGCGTCGTAGCCGAGATCCTTGATTGCGTCAGCGACTTCGGCAGCCGTGAACAAGCCCGCATTGCAAAGCCGGCTAAGGGTCGCAATGATGATCGATTCTTTATCGACTTCGAAGTGCCGACGCAGTGATTCTCGGGTGGCGCTTCGTCCCATGCCGTCCGTTCCCAAGACATAGTAGTCACCTGGGATCCACGGTTGCAACTGTTCTCCTAATGCTCGAACATAATCACTGGCCGAAATGAACGGGCCCTCGACTCCCTCGAGCACTTCTTCAAGGTAGCTGCGGCGAGGTTTTTCCGTCGGATGAAGCATGTTCCACCTACTGCAATCCGCAGCCTCGCGGCGCAACTGAGTGTAGCTCGTCACACTCCACACGTCACTGGCAATACCATATTGGTCTGCCAATAATTCTTGAGCCGCCAAGACGCCGTTTAAGATAGCTCCGCTACCGAACAATTGGACTCGCGCTTTTGCATTCTCCACTTCACGACTGCGATACTTGTACATTCCCTTGATAATGCCTTCTTCGCAACCGGTTGGCATTACAGGATGATCATAAGGATCGTTTTCAACCGTCAAGTAATAGATACACGTTTCACCATCTTGGTACATCCGTTTCATGCCTTCCATGATGATCACGACCGCTTCATACGCGAACGCGGGGTCGTAGGCTCGCACATTTGGGAATGCGATCGCGTTGAGCAAACTATGCCCATCTTGGTGCTGTAGCCCTTCGCCGTTAAGTGTCGTTCGGCCCGCTGTTCCGCCGATCATGAATCCCTTGGCTCGCATGTCCGCCGCGGCCCAGACCAAATCTCCGATCCGTTGGAAACCGAACATGCTGTAGTAGATGAAGAAGGGGATCATATTGATGCCATGGCAACTGTAGGCCGTTCCTGCGGCGTTGAAGCTGCTCATCGACCCCGCTTCGGTGATTCCCTCTTCGAGGATCTGGCCGTCGCGTGCTTCCTTGTAGTAGGTAATCTGTTCCGAGTCGACGGGCTCATATAGCTGTCCAGCATGAGCATAGATACCGAATTGGCGGAACATACCTTCCATCCCGAAGGTCCGAGATTCGTCAGGCACGATTGGCACGACATACTTGCCGATTTTTTTGTCACGGCAAAGTGCGATTAAAGTTTGCACCACCGCAAACGTGGTACTGATGTTTTTATTTTCCATCTTCTTGATGACTTTGCGGTAATCATCAATCGAGGGCACTTCGATTGTCGGATGCTTTTCAGGACGGCTCGGTACGCTGCCACCAAGCAATTGACGACGCTCTTTCAAATACTTGATCTCTTGGCTGTTCGCAGGCGGTTTGTAAAACGGTGCCTTGCCGACCTCTTCATCACTGATCGGGATGCCAAAACGAGTTCGGAATTCAAGCAATTCCTCTTCGTTCATTTTCTTTTGGTTGTGAGCGACGTTGCGTCCTTCGCCCGCTTCGCCAAGGCCGTAACCTTTGACGGTCTTCGCTAAAATGACAGTCGGTCGTCCGTTCTTCATTTCCGTTGCTTGCTTGTAGGCAGCGTATACTTTCTCGGGGTCATGGCCACCGCGGCGCATCTTCTCCAGACGTTCGTCACTGTAGTTTTCCACCAACTTTAGCAGTTCGGGGTACTTGCCGAAGAAATGTTCGCGAATATAGCTGCCTGGCATCCCGGTGTACTTTTGGTATTGCCCGTCGACAACCTCGTTCATTCGTTTGACGAGCAATCCTGTCGTGTCCTTAGCAAGCAGGTTGTCCCAATCGTCGCCCCAGACCACCTTGATGACGTTCCATCCAGCACCGCGGAAAATCGATTCCAACTCCTGAATGATCTTGCTGTTCCCGCGAACCGGGCCGTCGAGTCGTTGCAGATTGCAGTTGACCACGAAAATCAGATTGTCGAGTTTTTCACGAGCCGCTAAGCCAATCGCACCAAGTGTTTCTGGCTCGTCACATTCGCCGTCACCGAGGAAAGCCCAGACATGTTGTCCAGCGGTGTCCTTCAGTCCTCGATCGCGGAGGTATTCGTTGAAGCGAGCCTGGTAGATCGCCATGATTGGCCCCAGACCCATCGAAACGGTGGGGTACTCCCAGAATCCGGGCATCAACCACGGGTGTGGGTAGCTGCTCAACCCAGGGGAGGGTTCAAGTTCACGTCGGAAATTCTCGAGATGAGTTTCTGTTAGTCGGCCTTCCAAATAAGCTCGACTGTACATGCCAGGCGACGCATGCCCTTGGAAATAGATTGAATCGCCCGAGTAGCCGTCTTCGCCTCGGCCCTTAAAAAAGTGATTGAATGCAATTTCGTATAAAGTCGCACTCGAAGCAAAGGTACTGATGTGGCCGCCGACGCCGCCCTCGCGTTTGTTGGCTCGCACGACCATCGCCATTGCATTCCAGCGGACGATCGATTTGATGCGTCGCTCGAGTTCACGGTTGCCAGGAAAGGCTGGCTGCTCATCAACCGGAATGGTATTGACATAAGGTGTGCTGGTGTCCTCCGCCGATTGAATGCCCTCTTCGGCAGCACGATCACGAAGTTGTTCGAGCAGGAATCGAACCCGGTCAGCGCCTTTGCTCTTGAGAACGTAGTCGAGTGACGACAACCATTCTTGAGTTTCCGCTGTATCGAGATCCACTTCGACTTCGTGAGGTGTAAGCTCCCCAAGATTCTGTTTGACTTCCTCTTGAGCGACTTCTTGAGCGACCGTTTTTGAATCTGACATTATCTGTTTTCTCTTCGTAATTCTGAAGCTGCTGATTGTTTAATTATCTGCCTTCTACAATGGTTCCACCAAGGGAAGCAATGCGATCTAACCAATAGGGTCCTTCGGGGTGGAATGCGACCGTAAAGGCCTGTAAGGGCCAGTTGAAGGCATCACGGTGAAAGCCAGGGATTGCTAGTGGGGAATTCTCAGCAAACCGCCCCGCTTATTGTACGCAAAATGGTGGACCTTTGCACGACCCATCAATGGAATCTCCACCAATGGAATCTCCACCAATGGAATCTCCATCAATGGAATCATTGCCGAGCCGACGAGTCGATCCGGGATCCGATCAGGATGCGCTATCCAAAAGGCTAACGAATACCCCTTGGGGGCCAGCGTTAAGAATTTGAGAGGGACCTAGTTTGACCTGTTTCCCCCAATCGCTGTGGATGTGTCCACAGACGACCAGCTGAGGCTGCTTTTGCACAACCGTTTCTCGGATCGCTTGGCTGCCGCGAATCCGTCCACTCGTATCGTGGTCGACGGTGTCCAACGCTGGCGAGTGGACGACGAGAACGCCGCCAATGGGACAGCCGGCTAAGAGTTCTTTTGCCTTCATCTCGTCAAAGTCGTAGCTCCAATCCCCGAACGGTGTCACCGGTATCCCGCCGCCTACACCCCAAAACTCAACGCCTTCGATTTGGCAACCGCTACCGTGTAGCACCGTCGCCGATCTCCAGTCCGATGCCGCTGCGGATAATTCTTCAAACGTTTCGCCGTTGCCAGGAACCAAGAGGGTCGGCTTATCGATTGCTGACAAAATGTCGATGGTATCGTGGATGCCTTGATGACGATTGGCAAAGTCGCCCGCTCCGATGACGACGTCTGCTTCGGCTGAACGAGAAACCAAACGACGTGCCGCATCTTGATCGCAATGCAAGTCGCTAAAACATAGGAATTTCATGGTTGATATGGGGTCCTTCAAAAATGGAAAGGGGGGTGGAACGGCCAATTGGCCAGTGATCCATTTTAGCAAATTACCAATTTGGTCGGTGCGTTTCGATGGGAGGACGAAGCGATTGGTTACATAATACTTGGCGGTCGTAGTGCGGTTCATGCACCGCAGTTGCGTCATCGAAGAAATGCAGATTCTTGACGGAAATCAACAGACGACCGTCCGTCGGTTTCACCCGCTCAGGCCCACAGACGTCTTTCGGTTTTGAGAAAATATCCCCGTTTCATTTTTGATCGGATACACGGATTGAATCGGTCTTCGGTTTCCCCCTTCTTGGGATCAAGTTGGCTTGGGATCAAGTTGGCTTGGAATCAAGTTGGCGAGACAATAGCGAAGGGCGGCAAAAGCAATGATTTTTTACATTGGATTCACCTCTGAAATTGAGCGTTTTCGCGATCGCCTGCTGGACGTTAGCCTTCGCAATCCACTGCGAAGCTATCGTAAAATCAAGAGGCGGGCACTGTAGGTAATCCAAAAGTGGATGCGTATGCGGTGTTGCTGCGATCGACCACCCGCTATCATCGACGAACTTCTCAGGATCGATAACCTGTCTTGCTCTTACCAAGAGATATCCTTCGCCATGACTGAGCCAGCTGCCACGACGTCTCCAAAATACAATACGAAGCCGATCGCGACGTCAGCGATGCCGCCCGGCATCCCCTTCATCATTGGCAATGAAGCAGCCGAACGATTTAGTTTCTACGGTATGAAGGCAATCCTGACGGTCTTTATGACGACCTACCTGCTCGACACCAACGGAACCGTTTCCCCGATGAGCGGCGAGGACGCCAAGTTTTGGGTTCATCTTTTTGTCATGGCAGCTTACTTCATGCCGCTGATCGGTGCCTTGTTTGCCGATTGGTTGTTTGGCAAGTATCGAACCATTCTTTATCTGTCGATTCTCTACTGTTTCGGTCACTTGGCTCTTGCTCTCGATGAGACCCGCTACGGTCTGGCCATAGGACTTGGTCTCATCGCAATCGGCACCGGAGCGATCAAGCCATGTGTGTCCGCTCATGTCGGAGACCAATTTGGAAAACAGAATTCACATCTGCTTGGAAAGGTCTTTGGTTGGTTTTATATCTCGATCAACATGGGGTCGGTCATCTCAACCTTGCTGACGCCATGGCTACTTGACCGCTATGGACCACGAGTCGCATTCGGAGTGCCCGGGATATTGATGGCCTTGGCGACGTTGTTGTTTTGGATGGGACGCAATCGATTCATTCATATCCCGCCACGTGGTAGTGCCTTGTTTAAGGATCTGTTCAGTAGCGAAAGTCTCAAGGCGATTTGGGGGCTTGTCCCGGTTTACTTGTTGGTTGCTGTCTTTTGGAGTTTGTTTGATCAGACGGCGAGTGCTTGGGTTTTGCAAGCCGAGGGGATGGACCGAACGGTGATGGGGGTTGAATTACTGGCAAGTCAGGTACAGGCAATCAATCCGCTCTTGATTTTGTTTCTCGTGCCATTGTTCAGCTACGTGCTCTATCCCGCGATCCATCGTGTCTTTCCGCTGACCCCGCTTCGCAAAATCAGCATTGGGATGTTTTTGACGGTTGCCTCGTTTGCGGTGAGTGCGCTGATTGAAACGTCGATTCAAAACGGTGGCCGCCCTTGCATTTCATGGCAAGCGTTAGCGTATCTGATTTTGACCGCCGCCGAAGTAATGGTGTCGATCACCTGTTTGGAGTTTAGCTATACGCAGGCGCCCAACAGCATCAAGAGTATCATCATGAGTTTGTACTTGTTGTCGGTATCGTTGGGCAATTTGATCACGGCGGTCGTCAACGGTGTGATTGCCAATGATGATGGAACGTCGAAGTTGCCCGGGGCGTCCTATTATTGGTTCTTCACGATCATGATGTTGTTGGCGGCAATCGTGTTTATGTTTGTAGCGTTACGCTACCGAGGAAAAGTTCATATTCAAGACGAAGGCGAATCGATTCACAAGTGACGTCAATTGTGGTCCTGGCGGGCAAGGGCGGTACCCCGTATGGACAAAAGTGCTCGTCTCGGCAACCATTTAGTTATGTTAGTTCCAAACTCAGTCAACGAGCGTATGTGCTCGCTTTTCGACCAATTGATCGATCAAAACGGCGTGGCGGCAGGTCACGATGCGTCGTTGAGGGCATCGTTGAGGGCATCGGTCATCGAAGGAGCCAAAATCCTCGATGCTGGTGTTCACCACCGTGGATCGCTTGCTGGTGGGATCGCTCTGGCCCGACTTTGCCTTGCCGACCTAGCGGACGTCGCGATCGTGCCCTGTGATCGGGCGACGCATGTTGTTTCGAACAGTGTTTTTGTCCGTACGGATCGACCGGTCGAGGCCTGCCTAGCGAGCCAGTACGCAGGTTGGCCCGTTTCAACGGACGACTTCTTTGCAATGGGTAGCGGACCGATGCGTTTGGTCCGGGGGAAGGAAGAGATGTTACACGATCTCGGATTGGCCGAAACAGCGTCCGTGGTCGTCGGTGTGTTGGAGGCTGAAAAATTGCCGACGGTTTCGGCGATTCGTTCGATTGCCGAGCAGTGTCGCGTTGCGGCGGATCAAATTCGGATTGCGATCGCCCCGAGCACCTCGATCGCCGGGACGATCCAAGTGGTTGCTCGTTCGATTGAAACCGCCATGCACAAACTTTATTCGCTGGGGTTTGATGTAACGCGCGTCGTCTCGGCGACGGGAAACGCGCCAATCGCTCCTGTTGCTAAAACCGGCGATACGGTTCGAGGCATCGGGCGTACCAACGACGCGATTCTTTATGGAGGGGAAGTGACGTTGTGGGTTGACTGCGACGACGAGGCGGTTGAGGCGATTGCCGAGAAGGTTCCGAGCCCCAGTTCCGCTGACCATGGGCGTCCCTTTGCGGCCATCTTTGAGGGTTATGATTTTGACTTCTATAAAGTGGATCCGCTTCTTTTTAGCCCTGCATTGGTGACGTTCTCTAATTTGCGTACGGGGCGAACTTGGACTTCGGGGAAAATAGAGACGGATATTTTGCGAAAATCGTTTCTATGAATGAGCATTCTCATGGTCGATGATCGACGACGCATTCTCGTTCTCGGAGCGGGTGACGGCTGGCATTCGAACCAATTGAAAGCGGCTGTAGCTATGGATCGTCGGTACGAACTGACCTTTTGCCAATACGAGTCGCTGTTTGCCAGCGTCGGACGATCGGCGCGCATGAGTTTAGGTTGCAATTCTTACTCACCGTCAGCATTGCCGCTTGATTCATTCGATGCTGTCTTGGCGAGAACGATGCCAGCTGGTTCACTCGAAAAGATAACACTACGGCTATCGGTTCTACACGCTTTGGCCGCTGTGTCGGTTCCTGTGATCAATTCACCTCGCGGTCTTGAATTGGCGATCGACAAGTTTAGTACACTCGCCTATGCGGAAAGGCTCGGTTACGATACTCCGGAAACGCTGGTCGTGCAGTCTCGTGCGGAAGCGATGACATGCTTTGACCATCTCGGTGGCGATTGTGTCGTGAAGCCAATCTTTGGTGGTGAGGGACGCGGCGTGATGCGTATCCGAGATCGCGAATTAGCGTGGACGGTTTTTTCGTCACTCGATCAAATGGACGCGGTATTTTACATTCAAGCTTTCGTCCCGCCGGGCGGCCATGACACGCGACTGCTTGTCATCGGCGATCATGTGATTGCCGCTAGCCGCGAAAACAAAGACGATTTTCGTACCAATCATGCTCACGGAGCAAAGACGCGGTTGGTCGAGCCCACACGCGAGCAAACGGAGATGGCGAAGCGATTAACCACCTCGATGGGGTTGACGATCGCCGCCGTCGACATGATTGATTCGCTGGATGGCTCGCCTAAGGTGTTGGAAGTCAACGCAGTGCCAGGTTGGAAGGGAATTCAGCAAGTATGTGAAACGAACATTGCTGCAGGGATCATTCAAACAATTTCTGAACAAATGAATGTCGCCAAGAACGAACGGAAGGTATCGGAGCCATGAGTAAGCATTCATGCGATCACGAAGAACCGCAGTCCCAAGAAGGTATCCCCAAGGATCTAAACATTGCGGCTCGCTTGAAGGTCATACGAAATTTGACGCCGACCGCCCTGGCGATTGCTGAACCTGATGGGCCGGTTCGTGGTGATTCTCTTCGGCATTACCGATTGACGACGTTTGAGCAACTTGACCGGCGTAGCGACGAAATCGCCAAAGGGCTGCTCCGCTGGGGGGTGAAGCCAGGGATGCGGCTGGCGATGCTCGTCCCGTTCGGTGCCCCGTTCATTGAGATTGTTTTCTCCTTATTGAAAGCGGGAGTCGTTGCGGTTCTGATCGATCCAGGCATTGGGCGAAAACATTTGGTGAACTGTTTACGCGAATCGAAGGTCGACGGATTCGTGGGGATTCCCAAAGCTCAGCTCATTCGCAGCCTTATGCGAAAACGTTTCGCCAGTGCGAAGTTTAATGTCACGGTTGCCGAGCGCAACGTTGCTTCGCGGGTGATGTCCTCAGGACGCATTCTCTGGGGCGGGAAATCGCTTGACCAGATTGCCGAATTGGGGCGCAGTACCGACGAGGATGTCTTGCCGAAAGTCGGGCTTGATACTCCAGCTTCGATCATTTTTACCACGGGTAGTACGGGGCCACCGAAGGGCGTGTTGTACACGCATGGAACGTTTCATGCCCAAGTGGACCGCATCCGCCTCCGCTACGACATTCACCGCGGTTCGCGCGACTTGGCTTGTTTCCCTCTGTTTGGCTTATTCGATGCGGTGATGGGGGTCACGACGATTATTCCCGATATGGATCCGACCCGGCCTGCTGAGGTGAACCCCCAGCGTTTGATCGAAGCAGCCAATCAATGGGACGTCGATCAGGCTTTCGGGTCGCCTGCGCTTTGGAATACGGTCGTTCGTTGGTGTGAACAGCAGGGAGTCGAGCGCCCCTTTCCAACGCTGCGGCGAGTCCTGTCCGCTGGTGCACCGGTTCCGGCAGCAACGCTTGAAAAACTGCGTACGCTCGTCGCGCCCGACGCAATGATTGTGACCCCTTATGGAGCAACCGAGGCGCTTCCCATCGCATCGATCGAATCGCGAGAAGTGATTGCAGAAACCGGGCCGGCGGCAGCCAAGGGAAAAGGGGTTTGTGTTGGTTCTCGGTTCGAGGGGGTAGAGTGGCGAGTGGTGAAGATCGATGATGGCCCCGTTGCTGAGATCGGAGAAACCAGCGAACTGCCCATTGGGAAAATCGGCGAGCTCATGGTGGCCGGTCCGATGGTGACGACCGAATATGTCGTCCGCTCCGATCAGAACGCAATGCACAAGGTTCGTGATGGCGACCGTGTTTGGCATCGCATGGGAGATGTCGGCTATTTGGATTCAAAAGATCGTTTCTGGTTTTGCGGTCGCAAAGCCCATCGCGTTGTATCAGGGGAACGGACGCTATTCACCGTTCCTTGCGAAGCGGTTTTTAACGCTCATTCTAAAGTCTACCGAAGCGCCCTCGTCGGGAAGGGGGATCTTCCCGACCAGACGCCGGTGGTGCTGGTCGAAACCTACCCACAGTATCAGCCCAAGAGCGAAAAAGAGTCGCGTGTGTTGATGGAGGAATTGATCGATTTAGGGAAACGCAACCCTCTGACACGTCGGATCGAGACGATCATTATTCGTGATAAACCGTTGCCGGTTGACATTCGCCATAACAGCAAGATTTTTCGAGAACGATTGGGCGAAGAACTCAACAAGTAGCACGCCAGCCTGCTTGGTTACTTGACGGCGATGGTTTCGGTATTTCCGGTGCTTTCCGGAATCGCGTCGTGTTCCGATGAGTGCATCGAAAGGTCCGATTCGCTGATTCGACGGACAACGAACCAAAGGCTTATGGTGACGGCCAACAATGACAGCACGGCTAGGGCTCCTTCAGAAAACAGGTCACGCCGCATTTTTCCCACCGGGGCCATCACCTTTGCCAAGCGGTATTGAACCATGACCAACAAATCGGTCTCGATACTTTGATCGGCTGTAAATGGTTCTTCGCTCGGTTCACTTTGGCTGTCATAAACGTTTCGCGGTAATTCAACCGGTTGCATCGCGACGATCCATTCTCCATCGTACAGAGCTCCGTCGGGGGATGTTGCCACCGGATCATTGTAATTGACATCCCCTCCGCGCAGGATCTCGTTGACCAAGTCGCCATCAATTTGGAATTTCTCATCCGCCAGCGTCTCACCCGCTTCTCGTCGTGTATCCATTAAGGGATGTTGTAGGACCGTCCCGCGCCGAGCGCCCGTTCTCGCTTCGACCAACACGGCAACTTGGTTCGCTCCCTCTTCACTTTGTAAAAGCTGGAAATCGCCAAGGTTGATGGTAGCCACCAAGACCGCGTCCGGTTCATCGCGTTGTTCGGTAAAGTAGATCGGAGTGCTGACGGCGACCTTCCACAACCCTGTCGCCGTACTTTGGAAAGCTGACGATAGATGCGTGCGACGAAGGGGGCGAATCGAGTCGATTTGAATCGATTCATCAAGATCATCGCTGCCGCCATGAAAGTAGGTTCGGAATGCAAAGTTACGTCCAGCACTGTTTTGATCTCGTTCCACTGGTTTGTCATACGCGATGGCGATCATCGTGCCGGTGCTGTCGGTAACAAACATCGTGGCGAAACGCGGACGTCGGCCCGCCGCATCGGTGGCGCTAAAGTGAAGGAGCCGCTCAATCAACTGTTGACGTAGTTCCAAGCGAACGGGGGAATCAAGCAATTGCTCTCTGGCGGATTCCTTCTCCGCGGCACTGGCATCGGCCGAGGCAATGATTTCCCTCAGCGGAACAATGCTCGGATCTTCGATCGTTTGTTGCAGGAGCATTCGGAAACTTTTCGAACGAGCCTCACGTTGAGCAGCATCGAAGTATCGCTCCAGTTCACTTTCGAGTGTCCGTGCCGCAAATTTCGCCGCCAGCTGATTGCTGCTCGATGCTTCGGTACGCAGTGCCGATTGAGTGCTCTCGGTTGCATGTTCAATACTTCGCACGGCGAATAAACAGGTTGCCAGAAGGACAAGTAGTGGACCGACGATGCCAAGTAGCATGAGTGGACGCTTGGCAAGCGTTCGATCCCGTGCGTCCAAGTCTTGTAGGATTTGCTGGACGTTCTCGTAGCGGTCCGCCGGGTCGACTTCTAAACATCGGTTGACGATACGACCTAAAGATCGATCGACACCTTTGATTTTTGAATGAGCGGTCGGAATCTCGCTCGATTGGATGGCCGTCCGATAATGCTGTAACCGCACGGGCAGCGAATCGGCGGTGTCGATTTGTTCTAGCAGAGAGGCATTGCGATAGGGTGGCTCACCGGTAAGCAAGCGAAACAATATTGCACCGGCCGCGTAGACGTCCCAGCGGGCATCGGGGGTCGATGTCAAATCGGCTTGCTCGGGTGCCATGTAAAACAGAGTTCCGAGAGCTGGTGTTTGGTCATGCGACATTCGGCTTTGACCGAAATCAGCCAATCGAGGCTCGTTCTCTTCGCCGAGCAAGATGTTGGCAGGTTTTAAATCGCAATGCAAAACCCCTTTCCCATGACAATGATTCAATCCGATCAAAATCTCGCGAAACATTGCAACGGATTCGGTGACGCTTAGACGCCCTACCCGTTGCAAACGGTCTTCGAGTGACCCGCCTTGAATCAATTCCATGACATAATAGGGCGGTGTGGCATCCCAACCAACTTCAAGCACTTGCACGACATGCCGATCAGCGGACAATTGAACAAGATTCTTGACTTCGCGGCTCAATAGCGACCAGTTGACTCCGCCGCGATGCAAATAAAATTTAACGGCAACGCCCCGACCCGTATTTAGATTTTGGCCAACCCAGACTTGCCCAAACGCCCCAGCGCCAAGAAACCGCTGTAGACGATATCCAGGAACCTTCGCAGGAGGCGTCGTCGATTCGAGAGAGAGCTTCTTACTCGTCGATTGAGCACCTTGCGTTTGGAATTCTGTTTGTTGATTGGCTTGGTCGCTCACCCGTTCCTCGCAAACGTTTGTTTTATCGCATCGGAATCCATTATGGTATTATTTGACCGTATTGTAGCGAAGAAACAATCCATGGACCCCCGTTCGGCGAAACATCGTCGCGGTTGGCTCCCCGAAAGAACGTTGGGGGTGCGAATATTCGCGGAGCGAAAGGCGACGAACATTGTATCGAGGATTCGGTAACAATGACCACTTTCGGACCTGCACCGCTGATGCTGTCAACAAACCGCAGAGAGACCAAGCATGTTAAAACGACTATTGCAGTTCATTATGCTGCTGGTCGCGTCTTGGACGGTCATGACGTTGACGCATGAAGTGGGTCACTTGATTGGCGGAAAGCTTGGCGGTGCGGCGCTTCGCGAATTTGATTTGGCACCTTGGCGGTTGCCCTATTCGCTCCATTCGCCGGATCCCCATCCGCAGCTAACGCTGTGGGCAGGCCCGCTGCTGGGTGTCATCCTGCCACTCACGGTTGCCGCTGTCGTTCGCCATTGGACCGTTTGGTTCATCGCCGATTTTTGCCTTTTGGCGAACGGTGTGTACCTCGCGCTCGCCTGGTGGATGGGCGACCGATTTCTCGACACACCTCGCATGCTTGATGCGAATGTTCATCCCGTCTGGATCGCAACGTACTGCGTTCTCACCATCGGTATCGGTTACGCTTGGTTTCGTCGCGATTGCAAAAACATGTTTGCTGACGTTGAAGTGAATTAAAGGCTTCCCACCCGAGGCATCACTGCGCTGAGCGTACTTCTTAACGCCGTACCGCTGGCCCGAATGCCTTGAATTTCTTTTGGCCATAAATCGAGTTCGATTCGTCGCATCACGCCAGTACGTCCAACGACCGTAGGAACCGACAACGCGACATCGCGGATGCCGTAACATCCGTCTTGTACAGAGCTCACCGGCAGAATACATCTTCGATCGAGCGCAATTGCGTCAATGCAATCTCGAATTGCAATACCGACTGCAAATCCAGCCCCACCTTTCCGTTTGATCACTTCGGCCCCGCTTCCGCGAGTACGAGTGAACACCTTGGAAGCGACACCATGATCCCAGCCAGAGAACTTATCGAGCGGCAGTCCACCGATCGTTGCACTGCTCCAGATAGGCACCATCGATTCACCGTGCTCGCCCAAGATCAGAGCCTTGGTTTGCGTCGGAGGAGCGTTCAATTCTTCCGCGATCAAAGAGCAAAAACGAATCGTATCAAGCTGGGTTCCTAGCCCAATCACCTGATTGATTGGCAAACCGAGTGTCTGTGCCGCGACGTATGTTAAAATGTCGACTGGATTGCTAACGACCAACACGATGGCGGTCGACTTGATGCCTGCGGCCTTCACGTCGCGAAGAATTTGCACAAACAGGTCGGTGTTACGGTTAATCAGGTCCAAACGCGATTCGTCCGGCTTGCGGCGAAGACCTGCGGTGATACAGATAATGTCGCTGTCGGGAATGTGCTCGTAGCTGCCGCCTTGGATCGTTTGGTCCGCGATGCTCGGTCCGCCGTGTTGCAAATCCAACGCTTGCCCAACCGCCAGCTCTTGGTTGACGTCTAGCAAAGCAATTTCTCGAACGAGCCCGCCACATTGTAGCGCGTAAGCAGCACACGAACCAACGAGTCCGCCACCACCGATAATAGAAACTTTCATAGATCAGGATATCTTCAATAAGGAGTCTTTAGTTCATGCCCGCGTTACTATTTCTGCATTTGCCGAAGCACTTCGTCGGTGATCAACTTCACCAACTGCTCTTCGTTGACGCTACCGCTTGCCGAACCGTTGGAACTGCTTGCAGCGGGTGCTGGAGCCGCTGGTGCGGGGGCGGGGAACGCGCGACGATCGACATCCGAATCAGCCCATGAGTTTCGGAAAATATCGTTCGCACAAATGTCGCAATTCTTGTACTCGGGCGTATTGCGTGGATCCTTGTATCCCCACTTGTCCTTGAGATCCAAGAGCTCTTGTGCCTTCTCATTGCCCAAGTAGGAAACGTTGCCTAGCTGCTTCGCCAACATCAACATGCGGCAATAAGCATCGAGAATCTCGGTCCACCAATAAGCTTTTTCAACCGATTCGCCATAGCTAACCGTTCCGTGATTGGCCAAGATCATAACGTTCGTCTTATCAACGAATGGCAAAATGGTATCCGCAAACGCTTGCCCGCCAGGTGTTTCGTATTTCGTGATCGGAACGTCACCAAGGAAAACTTCGACCTCAGGCAAAACGCACTGAGGAATGGGCTCGCGAGCAATCGCGAAGGCGGTCGCATGTGGCGGGTGGCAATGCACGACGCTCTTCACGTCGGCACGCTGCTTGTAGATTTCGATATGGAGCAGCGCTTCGCTACTTCGTGGCTTGCTGCCCGCGAGTTGTTTGCCCGTCATATCGACAAGCGAGATGTCTTCAGGCTTCAAGTAACCTTTGCAGTGTAGCGTCGGCGTACAAAGCAATTCATTTTCGCTAACGCGAACCGTAATGTTCCCATCGTTGGCCGCGGCGAATTGACGGTTGTAGATACGACGACCAATGTCGCACATGTCTTGCTTGATCTTGTGTAGGTTTTGCATAATTCCTATTTCCTGAAGAGTAAAAAGGTTTCGTCGGTTTGTTAGTTCGCCAAATTGATTATTGTAAGTTCACGTTGTCGAGCAGTGCCACGATCGAGGCATCGATCGCTTTCACATCGGGCTTAAACGGCTGAGCCGCTTCGGGGCCCTCCGCCAAGGCGACGAGATCACCTGCCGCACATCCGCAGAGATCCCATGCGACAATACAATCCCCGCCGAGTGGTTCTACGTCGATTCGATCGATCGAATCAACGACCTCCACATATCGCAAGTTCGCTGCACCCAGGGAAGGATGGAAGCGAGCAAGCGTAACGGTGCCGATCGTACGAGCAATCTTCATTGGTGACTTTTTGTTTGTGCAGTTCTGCTACGACTTTCAAACTAGCGTAGCTCAAGTATTTTCTGGGCAGCATTGACCGCTGCGATTAAGTTTAGTTTCTTCATATCTAACACCCACACGTCGGGGGATAATTCGTTCTCAAACCGTTCGACGGAGGCGAAATCCGAAATCATGACGGTTCGTCGATTTTCGCTGCACAGGCGAAAAACATCCACTGCCGGCGTATCGCTACATACGATCACCGCCGACCCCTTTGCATGACGACGCCGCAGTTGCTCCGAGATCAGCACAGCCCGATGCGGATCTTGGCTATCGCTAATATCGTATTCGGTTGAATCCTTCCCAATTGAACCGCCAACAGTACTCGGCTGCGACGACTTGCTACACGATTCACCGCGTGAAATCTCACCGCGTGAAATCGTGATTCCATGCCGCTTCGCTTCATCGATCGCAGCGGGTGTCACGATTGTCTTCGATCCAATTTTGATTTCGGACTTTCGCGATCGAGCCCATTGTTCAATCGTTTCGAGCGAGACCAATTTTCCGCTGAACGTTTCGGGTGACGGAGCGGGTTTTGCTGCCAGAGCCGCCTTCTGCACCTCCACTTTCGACACGACCTGGCGAACGATCGCCTTGAGCCATACGGCGTCAATCGAATCGATGGCGATCATCTTGGTGGTGTCGTGAATGGATTTCATCAGTTATCAATAATTCCGACAACGCTCCAGCGAGCCGGTGTGTTTTCGTGTTTCGTTAATTCTCGGGCGAACGAGCCATCGCTCGTTGCGATCACGCGGTCCCCTTTTCGGCATCCAACGCCATCAATCGCGAGTAGCGGAGGACCATCCGGGGCGTCATCGACTCCGGTCGGTTGCAGCACCACAAGCCGACGCCCTTCTAAGCTTTGGTGTTTGATTGTGGCGCGAGCCGACCCGAGAACGATTGCTGGTTGCATCTTCTAAACCACTCGCAATTCGTCGACCATGGTGCAGCGACGTTCACGAGTAAAGGTGGTTGGCGACGTGACTCCTTCACCTGTCGGCCCCGCGATGGAAAAGGAGACATATCCCTCCCCGCCAAGCCCAAGCCCCGCCATGCAGGGGCCATTCTTGACATACAAAGTCGTGTCCAATTCTCGACCCATCTTGGTCATATTGCGAACGTTGCGAGAATGGATAATTGCGGTGTGTCGGAAACCGTGCTCGGCTTCCTTGGCCATCGCGATCGCTGTATCGACACACTTCGCTCGAACGAATGGAACGAAAGGCATCATTTGTTCGACGCCAACGAACGGGTGCTCGAAGTTGGTTTCACCAAAGATTAACTCGCAGTCGTCGGGAACGCTCACGCCTGCCGCAGCGGCAATCACCTTGGCATCTTTTCCGATAAATTCTTTCGCAGCGACATCATGATTGTCATCACCCGCTTGGGTGATTGCTTTGCTGGTTAATGCCGCGATTTGTTCGCTGTTGAGCTGGACCGCCCCGGCTCGTTTCATCGCTTTCATCATGTCATCGAAAACACTTTCGACCACAAACACCTCTTTCTCGGCGATGCAAAGCAGGTTGTTGTCGTAGGCAGCACCTTGAATGATACAACGAGCGGCGTTATCCAAATCAGCGGTCTCATCAACGACCACCGGTGGGTTGCCGGGGCCCGCGACGACGGCGCGTTTGCCACTATTGAGTGCCGCTCGACCAACTGCCGGGCCGCCTGTCACGCAGATCAGCGCGACGTCTCGGTTGGAGAAGAGTTTGCCCGCACTTTCGAGTGTCGGTTCCGCAATCACGCACATCAGGTTATCGATACCGACCTCTTCAAGAATCGCCTTGTTGTAGCGTCGAACCCCCTCCGCAGCGACCTTCTTTCCCGAAGGGTGTGGATTACAAACAACAGCGTTGCCGCCCGCGATCATGCTAACCGAGTTACCGGTCAAGGTTGGCAAACTATGTGTCGAGGGGGTAATCGCAGCAATGACGCCGAACGGAGCACGTTCGATAACCGCTAGTCCGTGATCGCCACTGAAACAAAGTGACTCTAAAAACTCGACACCAGGAGAAAGTTCGCCAAGCGTTTTTAGCTTCTCGATCTTGTGGAGGGGGCGACCAATCTTGGTTTCCGCCATCTCCATCAAGCCAAGCTCTTCGCAGTCCGCGATCGCGATGCGGCGAATAATCGAAATAATCTTCTTTCGATCCGCAATTGGACGCTCGCGTAATTGCTCGTACGCTTTGCGTGCCGCGGCGACGGCGGAATCGGCATCGTAGAAGATCCCGTATTTGCCCTCGTCGCTATTGCCACCACCACCATTCAGGGCGGCTCCGTTCAGGGCGGCTCCATTCGGGGCGGCTCCGTTGGAAAGAGGGCAACCACAACTTGGGTCGACCCCGGCAGTCGTCGGCGGTGGGCCCACTTCTGCTAAGACTTGAGCGACGACGCTGCGGATTATAGATTCATCGAATTGCATGATTAATTATTTCGGTTGTAGACGCTGGTTTTGTCGATATGAACATTGTCGACGATGCCAATAATGACCGCGTCGATTGGTAAAGTCTTGGTCTCAGGAGTGAGCCGAGCACTACTGCCTTGGGTGATTAGCACAAATTCGCCTTCTCCCGCCCCGATCGTGTCGACCGCAACAAATGTTCGTCCTGTCGTTTCAAGCGATTGACGCTTTTCACTCTCAAGCCGATAGGGCTCGACAATGAGAAGCTTGTGGCCAGTCATCGTTTGCACCTTTTGAGTGCTGACGACCGATCCGGTAACTCGAGCGATAAACATGGGTTGAAAACTTGTTCGGAGGAACGATTACGAAACGCTAATTCTGTTGGAGGACAGCGACGGTTTGGCGAGCAACGACAATTTCTTCATTCGTTGGGATCACCCATAATTGTGTGCCACTGTTCGTGGCATGGAAACATGCTTCACCACGAAGGTTTGCATTGGCTTCGGTATCGACGACAATGCCAAACTCCTCCAAGTTCGCACAGACGGCGGACCGGATCTCGTCATCATTCTCGCCAATGCCTGCTGTGAAGACGATGGCATCGACGCCACCAAGTGCGACCATCATGCCGCCGAGATGTCTTCGAATTTCTTCGACAAACACATCGAGTGCCATTTTGCAATTCTCGTCGCCTTGCGCGGCTGCTTCACGCAGATCGCGAATATCGCCACTGCGTCCGCTCAGTCCGAGCAGTCCACCTTGGCTAGCCAAATAGGCCAACGTTTCATCGAGCGTCATTCCGGTTTGCTCAATAATCAGTGGCAGAGCGAATGGATCGAAGTCACCAACACGGTTGTTTTGAGGCAATCCGGTTTGTGGCGTCATCCCCATCGTCGTCATCACACTTTGACCATCCTTGATGGCTGTCAAAGAACTGCTACCGCCGAGATGACAGGAAATCACTCGCGCATCGCTTCGTCCTAGCAGTTCCGCGCTTCGCGTGGCGATAAAACGGTGGCTGGCACCATGGAATCCCCATTTGCGAATATGTAACTCATCCGCCAACTTCCGCGGTATTGCGTATTCCTTCCGGGCGGTTGGAATGGTTTGGTGAAAGTTGGTTTCAAAAGCAGCGACGAGTGGCAAATCAAAACGAGCTCGCATCGCCTTCATCGCAGCGATGTAAGGAGGGTTATGCGCCGGCGCGGCTGCATTCATTTCCGCCATCGCATCAAGCACATCGTCGTCAATTCGAAACACACCTGACAATCGTCCGCCGTGTACCGCTTTAAAGCCGATTGCTGCTACCTCGGAAGCCTCTTTGATCGCCCCATGCTCGGGGTCGGTCAATTGGGCCAAGCATGCTTCGACGGCGACCCCATGATCGGGAATTGCCATCGTTCGCTCGTCGGACCAATCGCCGATCGTCGCCGTACATTTACTTTTTTGTTCCCCAATTCGATCGACCGCACCGCGAGCGAGGCAGCGTTCATCAGCCATATCGTATAAACGATACTTGAACGAAGTGGAACCCAAATTTGCTACGAGAACAAGCACGTCTGAAAACGCCCTTTGTGGGAGTGGTGAAACATGAGTCGTCGGTTGTACCGTCGACTTAGGCTCTAGCCCAAAAAAGCACCCGTGAGACCCTCCGAAGGGCGTGCGATGATATGGCTTCCGACCAATTCACCGACTTGAGCGGCTGCATTGGCACCCGCCTCGACTGCCGCACGAACGCTACCGACATCTCCGCTAACAATCGTTGTCACGAAAGCACCGCCGATATCGACTCGCTTGACGATTTGAACGTTCGCAGCCTTTGCCATCGCATCGGTTGCTTCGATCAGAGCCAACAATCCTTTGGTTTCAATCAAACCAATTGCATCGTTCATATTAAGATTCTCTTCAAGTAAAAATTGATTTTTGTTATCGCGAATAAAGTTCACTTGGATGAGTGAACCCATGTTAGTGTCCTAAGCGTCAGGCGTCCTTACGCTTTCGCTTTTGTTGGAGCGCCCATCGTCTTGAGGACCTTGCTCAAGTCATCGTGAGGTCGTGGGATCACCTGGACCGTGACGACTTCGCCAATGCGTCCTGCTGCTGCTGCACCCGCGTCGGTAGCTGCTTTGACCGCTGCAACATCGCCCGTCACGAAGGCACTTACCAAACCGCTGCCGACCTTATCCCAACCGAGGAATTGGACGTTCGCAGCCTTCATCATTGCGTCGCTTGCTTCGACGAGAGCGATGAAGCCCTTCGTTTCAATCATACCGAGCGCTTCACTTACTTTTGCCATAGGAGCTTTGCCTTAGGGAAAGAGGAAAAAGGAGAGTTTCAAAAGAGGTTAAACTGAGTACTAAGATCAGTGATCTTTACAATTGCATTCGTTTTTGCGAAGAATAATCTCGCTGGCGGCTTCCAAGTTGCATGCGTTGCCTTCGTCCGTATCGATGTGGACTTCCAACTTCGCTTTCTCATCCGCGCGAACCAATACGTCTTCAAAAACGACGTTGCATTCCTTGCTTCGAACGACCAATTGCATCTTGTCGCTATTCTTGACGCCATAATAATCAGCGTCGGCGAAATTCATGTGGACGTGACGCGCTGCGCGAATCACGCCTTGGTCGAGTTGCACCGTGCCCTTGGGGCCGACGAGGACACATCCTGGTGACCCGTGAATGTGGCCACTGTGACGTATCGGTGCGTCGATACCGAGTGAGATTGAGTCGGTGAGCGCCAATTCGACTTGACTGAAATCACGAGTCGGACCAAGTACCCGGACGTTTGGCAACATTCGACGACGGGGACCCACCACCATCACCGTTTGCTTGGCTGCATAAAAACCGTCTTGATAAAGGGCTTTGTCTGGTTCGAGCGTGCTGCCGGCACCGAACAAAACTTCGACGTGCTCGTCGGTCAAATGGACGTGACGTGCCGAAATACTGACTCGCAAGTTCGGCTTGCCGTCCACCCAGCCGGGCGGCGAAAAGGCCGACATCGCATTGCTTTGGCCTGCCGCTGCCGATGCGCTAGCCGCGCTTTTTAAGGATCCCCGAATCGCTTCTCGTACAAGCGTTTCAATTCGGACGCGATCAATGGTTTGTGTCATTGTTTTTCTGTGCTCTTATTCTGCTTGATCGGGATGAAGATGGGATTTGTGACTCGCTTCGTCCGAGCTCGAAACCTTAGCCATCGAAGCTAAGACTAATCCAACTCCTGCGGTCTCAAAACGTTTTTTCCAACAGTTTTCGATTTCTGAGTCAGTAATGACGGCTCGCACATCGCCTAGCCCGCAAATCCGACTCAAACTTACCTTGCCAAACTTACTACTATCGGTCACCACAAAAACCTGATCGGCGGCGGCGATCATCGCTTTTTCACTTTCGACCAACATCAAGTCGCTGTTGAAAAAACCGCGTTCGGTGATTCCCGCAACCGACAAAAATACCTTCGTAACATTGAGCGAATGAAGCATCGTGTCGGCGATCGGACCAATCGCCACCGCCGTCCGCCCACGTATGCTGCCGCCAATCATGATCAAATCAATCGACTCACTCGAACTCAATAAATGTGCAACGGGCAAACTATTGGTCACTACCTGCAACGGTCGCTTGACCAAGTGACGAGCCAATTCGTAGGTCGTGCTGCCACCGTCGAGCAAAATCGTGTCGTAGTCTTCAACCAATTCGGCTGCGATCCGCCCAATCGAGCTTTTCGCTTTCCACATCGTGTCGCGGCGGTTGCCGAAGACACGCATCGTTGATGGGTCGCCCGTCCAAAAAACACCACCATGCGTGCGCCGAGCAGCACCCATTTGTTCCAACTGCTCAAGATCCCGACGAATCGTTGACTCGCTGACACCTAGGGCATCGGCCAATTCGCCAAGTGCGGCAAATCCGCGTGCCTGGACTAGGCTGCGAAGCTTTTCGCGTCGTGATTTGGTTTTCACCATTGTTGATTTCAACCCTTAAACAACGCTTATTTCACTTGCCTAATCCTCTCAAGTTTCGATAATGATAGTTTTCTATCATTTATGAAAGAAATCAATCACCAAACTTCTAATTTCGGAAAGAATCTCCCAAATAGTTTTGAATGGGGGAGATTTGCCGCTTGTCGTTCGTTACTTGCTGTCATCTGCTGCATGGAGTTGGATGGATACGTAGACTGGGTAACAAGGTGTCAGTGGTGATTGAGACGCGGCTGGATGTCGAGATGCCGTCGTTGTCCATAAGTTGTGGGGGAAAAGACTCCCGTTGGCCGTGCCAGCCGGAAATGCCGAATGACAACGGTCCAGGGACAAACTAAAGTGTGGAGGCGGGTGTTTTGCGGGTTGGTTTGTTTCCACGAACTTGACTTGAGTCTTTTGCTGTCCCTAAGGATCTTATTGATGAGTCGTCTCCAAAGTGGTCTTTTGTTTTTGCTGTTTTTACTCAGTGCTGGATCGCCAGGGCATGCGGAGGAGATCATTTGTCGGTATTGCAATCGTGACGATTCGCCATTCGGGGCGACACATTCTCATTCAGGACGATTTCAATACGCTCCGGTTCGGCAAGTCGATGTGCAGCACATCAAGCTAGATGTGACCCCTAACTTCGAAGCCAAGACGGTCTCAGGAACCGTTTCGATCACGGCAATCCCGATCTCTCAACCGGTCGAAGTGTTGCGGCTCGATGCCGTCGATATTCACGTTCAAGAGGTTCGCTTGGCAGAGGGCGAGGTCGCCGATTTTTTATCGATGCGAGATCGCTTGGAAATTGCCTTTGCGGAACCCTTGCCGGTCGGCAAAGAATTTCGAGTCGAGATTGAGTATTCGGCTCAGCCGACACAGGGGTTGTATTTCCGCACGGCGGACATGGGGTACCCCGAGGCGGACACTCACATTTGGACGCAAGGCGAGACGCACGAAGCACGTCATTGGTTCCCCTGTTTCGACTATCCTAACGAACGATCCTCGACCGAGATCATTTGCCATGTGCCCAGTGAGATGACGGTGCTCAGTAATGGGAGGCGGATGGGGGAGACGACGGATGATTCTGGCTTGAAGGCGGTGCGATGGCTACAAAAAAAGCCGCACGCAAATTACTTGATTTGTTTGGTTGCAGGAAAATTCGAGAAGCTCGAAAAACGCCATCGTGATCTCGAATTGGGATTCTACACCCAACCGACGTTGATAGAGCACGCTGCGAACTCGTTTCTCGATACGCCGGACATCATGGCATTCTTTGAAAGCGACATTGGGATGCCTTTTCCCTGGGCGAAGTATGACCAAGTGACGATTGCCGATTTTGTCGCTGGTGGGATGGAGAACACGTCGATAACAACATTGACGGACCAAACGGTGTTTTCAAGTGAGACCGAGAATATCCGATCGACTCGGAGTTTGGATGCGCACGAGTTGGCGCATCAATGGTTTGGCGACTATGTCACTTGCAAAGATTGGAGCCATTTGTGGCTTAACGAAGGTTTTGCGACCTACTATGCGACTCTTTACGAAGGACACAAATTTGGCCGCGATGCATTGTTGTATCGCATGTATCTCGATGCTTCCCAAAAAGTCTTGGTTCAAGCCAAAGATATGCGGCCTATCGTCTACAACGAGTACAAAAACCCTGGTGAGCAGTTCGATTTTCGAGCTTATCCCAAGGGGAGCTGGGTGTTGCACATGTTACGCAGCCAGCTCGGCGACGATTTGTATCGCGAGTGTATTTTGGCTTACCTAAAAAAGCATGCACTGTCTAATGTGGTGACGGATGATTTGCGGCAAGTGATTGAAGAGCATACCGGGCGACCGATGGATCGTTTTTTCGACCAATGGGTTTACCATCCGCGGCATCCTGATTTGAAGATTACTTACCAGTGGCTGCCCAAATCAAAAATGGCCAAAGTCACGATTCGACAAACACAAACGATCAGCGATGATGTTCTGCTCTATGAGTTCCCAACCCAGTTGCGATTTGTTGTCGGCAATCAAGTGATCGACCGTGACATTACCGTAAAGGATGTGGAAGAAGATTTTTACGTGCCGCTTGAAAGTCAACCATCGATCGTCCGATTTGATCCTGCCTATTCCGTATTGGCGAGCGTTGACTTTGACAAGTCAAACGATTTGCTGGCTGCCCAAATTGCAAATGAAGAAGACATGATTGGGCGTTTGATCGCCTGTGAAGCTCTCGGCAGCCGGAAGACGGATGCATCGGTTCAGCTGTTGAAAACACGACTTAACGAGGATCCGTTTTTCGGCGTTCGTATTGCTGCTGCAAAGGCACTTGCCAGGCATCACTCGGACAAGGCAATCCGAGTTTTAAACGAATCCTTTCGTGGCCAGACCGATGCCAGAGTTCGGCTTGCTGTCGCCGAAGCGATGTTCAAGCGTTTTCAAATGGACGATTTGAGATCGATTTTGTCGGTGGTCGATCATGAAAAGAACCCGGCGATTCGTGCGGTCGCCATCAAGGCGATGGGCAAGTACTATGGCGAGCCGGCACGATCAAAGTTGATTGAATTATTGGATTCGGAATCGTTTCGGGACGAATTAGCGGCTGCTTCGATAGAAGCGATTCGGAAACAAAACGACCCCAGTTTTGCTCCAGCGCTTTTGCAGATGCTTGACCGTCGTGCGTCCAAGATGAGTTCCCGAAATTTGGCCAAGGCGATCGAAACCGTTGGGGAAATCGCCAAGGACAGCGATCAGCAATCGATCGCATTCGAATGGATCGTTTCGACGCTGGATCATCCCAAAACCAAGATTCAAACAGCTGCCATCGCGGCACTTGGTGATTTAGGCGACCGTCGATCGAAGTCGATTATCGCTGCCTATCTCGATTCGAATGATGAGCGAATGAAACGGGCTGCCGAACAGGCAATGAATAAGTTGAATGAGCAAGCGGCGACCGTCCCCCAAGAAGTGATCGAGTTGAGGAAATCTCTACAGGACCTGCAGAAGGAAACGAAAGAGATGAAGAAGGATTTCGAAGCGTTTCAAAAACGCTATTCCGCTTCGAATTCCGGTTCAAATGATTCTTCAGAACCCGTCGCAGCGGATTCGGAGGGATGAGGCCGGGGGCGAATGGAATTGGGAGTATACGTGCTGCGTCCACTACCCTAAAACGAGACCTTGACGCACCACGAGCGTGGATGACTCGACTAGCAAGTCTGCTGATGGGAAGCGCCGCGCAGAGCGACGACGAAGGTCGCATGCTCTCGCTCGGTGAGCGGTTTCGTTCATTGGGACCTTTTGTCGGTGGGGGCTTCCTGGCGGCTCTTCCGATAAACAAGCTTGACATCTTGATCCATACGGTCAAGGCTAATCAGCTGGACGGCTGCGGCTTCGTCGAGCGTGGGAAAGCCAGTTCCACCAATCGGTCCTGGAGCGGTTCGGCCCCCAAACACCTTCGCACCGATATAGACGTGGTACTCGTCGACTTCGCCTGAGTTGACGAAACTGCTGATCAATTCGCCGCCCCCTTCGAGCATCACGTTGGTCATGCCGAGCGAACCGAGGTATTCCATTGCTTCGGATACCATTTGCAAACGATCAGAAGAATGACAGCGATAGACGGTCGCACCGAGGGTTTCGAGCTGCTCGAGTCTCGCGTTTTCAATCGCCATGGAAACAATCAACAACAGCGGGATTTGCTTTGCGGATTGGACGAGTTTCGATTCGATCGGCGGCAACCGTTGTGTACAAAAGACGATTCGCGTGGCAGTCCTTTGGGCTTTTGTATTGTTGGTCGCCAAGCGTGCGGTTAAAAGCGGATCATCGGCAATGACGGTTTGCATACCAACGACGATTGCATCGCATCGGGCGCGAAGACGATGAACATCGGCTCGCGATGTTTCTCCTGTGATCCATTGGCTCTGCCCAAGTGTTGTGGCAATTCGCCCATCAACGGTCATCGCCCATTTGGCAATACACCATGGTTTTTTTGCGGTAACCCGCTTGAGATAGGCCGCATTGAGTTCACGTGCCTGATCTTCCAAGATGCCCGTCGCTGTTTCGATCCCTGCAGCATTGAGTTCGGCCAATCCGCCACCGTTGACTTCGCTGAACGGGTCCGCCATCGCGACGACGACTCGAGCCACACCCGCTTCGATCAACGCTCGGGTGCAAGGAGGTGTTTTTCCAAAGTGGCAACACGGTTCGAGCGTGACATAAGCCGTCGCACCGTTCGGATCGTGGTTAGCACGGCGGCACGACTCGAGCGCGTTCACTTCGGCGTGCGGGCCACCATAGGATTCATGGTAGCCTTGACCGATCACCGCACCGTCGCGAACCAGCAAGCAACCAACCATCGGGTTCGGCTCGACAAAACCAAGGCCTTGTCGGGCAAGGTTTAGCGCTTGCCGCATGTGGGTTTCGTCAGATGTCACGATCAACCTAATCCATTCCTGGAACCCATAGCTTGCTCCCGCCACCGTCGCCAGCGGAATCTTGGGGGGCTGCGGTTGGATTGTCGGGGGTCCATAGCCCGCCGCCGCCTGCCGCTGCAGCTTGTCCAGGCGCTGCGGGGATTGGAGCGCCGCCCGCACCCGCACCCGGAGGCGCTTGTCGCGGAGTCCCGTCCGGCCGGATGAGCCCATAGGAGATTAGCATTTGTTGGAGTTGTGCCATTACCTCAGGATCGCCGCTGTACTTGGTTGTCAATGTAGCGATCGTGTTCTGGAATCCTTGGCCATCGCCTGCTTGCAACCTTAGCCCCACTTCGCTGAGGAGCAGATTGGCGATCGGAAGTCCGTTTGCATCGCCGAATGCCTTGGCCTCATCAAGGACCGCAATCGCTTCGCTGTTGCCGCGAGCAGCGTTGATCAACGTTTGATACGCCAGCATCTTCGCCATCTTCATGTCTTCTGGCAAATCAGCCTCAATAATCCGTTTTGCAAAGCAACGAATTGCTGGCGTTGCCGAAATCTGCTGAGCGCGCTGAAGCAAATACAAGCACGATTCGTCACTCAGGTCACTCGCATCAATTCGGTTCAAATCGGAATTGGCAACCGACTCGATATCGTCATCGCTAAGTTTGAGCATCGGTGGTGGTTGCAGTTTGGCAAGTGCGTAGGCTTCGGGCATGATGTTATCGCCCTTGGACACGATCACGTCATATTGTTGAGCAACGCGGATAACGACGCTCCGCTCAAGCATCTTCGACTCATCATCGGCCGTATCGATTAGCGATGCGTTTCCGAGAATCCCCAATTTCGCTGAAGCGATTTTTTGCGGCATTCGTTGCTGAACCAAGTCATGCTGCATCTTCTCTGCTTCATCGGGCATGGCCTTGAATCGGATCATCGCAATTTGTGGCTGGACCGCCATTAAAAACGGCAAGGGGGCAACCGCCTCTGTCTTGATTTCCGCTGAATCACCAACAATTTCTTGAAGGAAGCTGGTGACGGTTTCGAGATCCGAGCCACTCACTTCCAATACCTCGACGCGAGCCGCACGATCGGTTTGGCGACCAAAGCAGGGAACGATTGCAATCGATTCCGGAATCTCGCTGATCGGCGGCAAACCCTCGAGCGATTCGGGGCGCTCGCGGTCAAGAATTTGGAATCCGGTACGTGGCGCAACGTCCTCTTCGGATTCTCGCATTTGTGTCAACATTTCAGCGGGCAGCGATGTGAAGCGGTTGTGCGCCGTCATCGCAATTTCGATCTCATCGAGTTTTTCAACTTCGACAGTTAGCTTGTAGTTTTCCGTCGCCAAATCTTGGTCTTCAGGATTGACGAGTGAGGAAAGTGCGCGATAGTCGACGCGTTCGGCAAAGTCGAGCGACTCGCATTCGGATAGCTTCTTGCAGAACTTGCTCTGTGCGGCGGTATCGCCACGCCAGATCGCACAGGTTAGTAGTCCTGACAAGATGGCTGGCTCAAACGCATAGCTGCGGCGCAGCGACTCGAGTTTCGATTGGGCTAGTAACACCTTGTTGCTACGCAGTAGGGTTGCCGCTTCGTCGTAGCGTTCGCCCCACTCCGCATCCTTCGGGCGTGCAATTGCTTTGGGGACCGATTTGAGCAACTGGTTGAGGGTGGCGGTGCCGTTGAGCTCTCGAAGTAGCTGCGACGACATTTGACTGCCTTCGTAACCTGTCGCCATCATCGATAGACTTGCGTAGACCCGAGCGGTCAAGAACACACCTTTTTGGGCCAAGAAGAAGGCAACCACCGATGACACATCAAGTACGAAGGCATCGACTTCGCGTCCGCTCTCGGTCAAAGCTTCAAGCATCGAATGGGTTGCCGCTTTGACGTCGCCGGTAAATACCTCGGCAGCAGATCGCTGGGTCAACGCCAATGGATTGCTTGGCTGCAGACGGATGAAACGATCTGCGTTATCCGCAAGCGAACGGTATTCGCGAAGATCGAGCAATAGGCGTCCGCGGATCGCCAAAGCCCAGGCCGCGTCGGGGTGCTCTTCGAGAATTTTCGAGAGTCGATCAAGAGCTGGAACAACTTGACCTCCGTCCACCATCTTGAGAACTCGATCAAGCTCGCCGACGGATTCCTTGCACTTGCAGAACTTGATTTTTTTTCCACTACCGCAGGGGCAGTTCGCGTATTGGTCAACGGACATTAGGTAAATTGCTTAGTCGAGGAAGACATGGAGGTGTTAGAGAGGGGCAAATAACAGAGTACGCCCTTCAACGAGAGCCAGAATTTACCATGATTCACCCTCGTCCCTGAACCCCCTGACCCTGGTTCGAGCCTGCCAAAAGAGGCAAAGAGCATGAATTGTCGAAAAATTCGACGTTTCGATACTTTTTCGAGTCTCTTTTCGAGCTGTGTTTTTCCGCTCGGAGCGATTCGGCAAGGCTTTTATGGCTTTTTGGGTTTTGCCCGTCGCTTTAAAACCGGATTTTGATTCGCGAGCGACTGCTGGGACGGTACGGAGGTCGATGGTGGTAATAGGAATGGGGGACGTAAGTCGGCACGACGACACGTTCTTGGATATAAACCGGAGCAGGCTGGATTACCGGTTGTTGGACAATCGGTTGAGCGGCGGGAGCCGACCGTTGGATCCCGGTGGGTGCTTGCTGCATCGCTGTGATCACGGTTTCTCGGACCCCAGCCTGATGGAGTGCGATAATATCTGCAACGGACAACGTTTGCTGGACCCCGCGTTGATTGATTTGATTGACAATGACCGAATCACTCAAACCACTTCGGCTCATGTTGGCAACGTCGGCGACGGAAACGGCACTTTGAGTAGCCACGGCGGCGGATTGCTGAGCTTGTTTGTAGTATTGTTGTTCGCGATAGGCACGCTCTTTATCGTTTGCGTTACCAAGAAGACCGCCCGTGACGGCCCCGACAACACCGCCAATCGCCGCTCCAGCACCTGCTTCTCCATTGTGGTCACCGATCAGACCACCCGCGACCGCGCCAGCCAATCCGCCGAGTGTGGCTCCTCGCTGCTGTCCGGTTTGAGCATGACTCGACGGTGTCGCCGTAACGGCACAAACCGCGATGACAAGGCACCGAAACGCATTGTTGGGTAGATTGTTCGCAAACATCTTCTATTCCATCCTTGGAAGTACGTTTTGACCGTTTTCGATCGTAATCGACGATAAGCTCGTTCTCAGGCTCACGCCTGGGAACCGACTGCAGATGAGGCTCACGCCTCGCTTGCGATGCCTCGGCAGGCATCAGCCTGGGCCATTCATTGATTTTCCAGGCAGCCGCCTAGCAATTGGTCGCCTAGCAAATGGGCGGTCGCGTCCTCTGAGACCATTTTCCGTGTTAGACGGGACGAAAAGGAGTATCGGAAATTCTCCTGGTTTGGCCCATAGCAATCCGAATGGCTCCGATCAGAAAACCTGGATATTTCGGAAAAAAATCAAATAGGTCTCGTTCATTGCCGCCACCGGGGGGCGTCCCACGGCAGTGCCGTGGGGAAAGTCCAGCCCACGCACTACCCTCCGTCCGGTTCCGGGGTAAATGCTTGACGAAGAGAAACCATGGCAGGGAAGATGCGTTCGAAAAAGTGGTCTTCTTGTCTGGAAATGCACTGTTTTCGCCGCCTTGCGTCTCGGCGAGGCCAGCAGCTTTTAAGTCTTTTCGTAGCATGTTGTTATGCGAATCGTTCCTGTTTTTTCAGCCACTGGGAAGGCGGGGATCTCCTGCTGCCCGTGTTCCCCGGCGGAAGGTCGGCGACGAGTGGATGTCATTGGAGGGCAATATTGGAGATCAATGTCGCCGATTATTGAACACTTTAACAATTGAGCGCGTAGAACCTCATAATGCGGACGTCATAATGCGGACGTCGGAACATCGGTTGTACGTCGGCTTTCGTTTACACGGAATTGCGTTTTTGTTATGCACGAAGACTTGCTCGGATATTTGCTCGGCGCTTTGGAGCCACACGAAATGCAGCGTGTGGCTGAATTGCTCCGAGACGACGCCGAAATGAGAATCGAGCTAGAGAAGCTTGAGCGGGCGCTGCGTCCTTTGGAGGATCACTATCAGCCACCTCTGAGCCCCCCTCCAGATTTGGTTTCCAAGACCATGTCGGCGTTGCCGCCGCTACCAATCCCAGCGAACTCGGAGTCGAGCGATTTTCCGCTGCCGGAGGATGCCTTGGCGGGTTTTCCTGTGGCCGCGATGAATGACGGCGTCGAGACACCCGCCCGCAGCGGTTCTGGCTGGGCCGATTGGATGGCCAGTGCGCTCAGCGCAGCAGTTCTGCTCGCTCTCATTCTCCCATCGCTTGCGGAAGGGCGGTTTGAATCGCGGCGCGCCGCTTGCCAGGATCAACTTCGTCAATTCGGCACAGCCCTCACCCAGTTCGTCAATCGTGACGAACAGTCGCGTCTGCCTGCCGTGGCCAAAGAGGGGCCTGAAGCTTTTGCGGGAATCTATGCTGTGCGTCTTAATGAAGCGGGGCTATTGGGCGACGTTTCAAGTGGCCCGACCACCAGAGATTCAAGCAGCGAGCATTACATGTTATCACGCTGGTGCCCATCACTTGGTCGGCCTACCGCAAACGCCTTCTCGAAAAGTTCGATCGATCACGTCGCAACGATCGACGAACTCCATCACGCCGACCATGACACGCTTCGTGAGCTCCAGCAATTAGCCGGTGGTCATTATGCTTACACCCTCGGTGTCGTCGACGGGAACGATTTTGGATCACCAAAATTCGAATCACGCTCCTCTTTTGCCGTGATGTCGGACTCGCCAGGTAACCAATTCATAGGAAGCCAGGGGCCGACAAGCAGTGCGTCGCATGGCAGGTTGGGTGTGAATATCTTGTATGAAGATGGACGTGTCCAATTTGTTTCGCTAAGTTCACTTGGCAGCATCCCAGATCATCCATGGTTCAACTATCGAGGTGACGTCGAAGCGGGCGTGAACATTGACGACGCTTCCTTGGCTCCGAGTTGGCGACCACCATTCGCCAACGTGCGTCAGCGATAGCTGGTTGCAAAACCCACAATGGTTGCGATGCCCCCTACAGGGAACGCAATGGTCAAACCTCATGTCACTCTTTAAATCCATGAAAAAACAAACCTATGCCGTCATCGGTTCCGGAGCATTAGGCGGGCTCTATGGTGCAATGTTGGCTCGTGCCGGTCACGACGTCCATTTTTTGCTGCATCGCGATTATGGGCACGTTTCGACTCAGGGTTTGACGATTGAAAGTATTTGGGGCGATTTCCATCTACCAAACGTCTTGGCTCATCCGTCCGCCGATACCATTCCGCCCGTTGATGTGACGATCGTTGCCTTGAAAACGACCCAGAATCATTTGCTGGTCGATTTGCTGCCGCCTCCCACTCGTGAAGGGGGCGTTGTTTTCGTTCTGCAAAACGGTCTCGATGTCGAACAACAATCCGTTGAGGTTGTCGGCAAGGAAAGAGTTTTTGGCGGTTGTTGCTTTCTATGCAGTAACAAGATCGGCCCAGGGCACATACGACATATCGATTTTGGAAAAATCGTCTTCGGCCAATATGGAGAAATTAGCGATGTCATGACCGATAAGGGCAAACGGATTTGTGCCGAACTGAACGCCGCCGAGGTCGACGCTCAATTCGCGGACGATTTAGCCGTCGTCCGTTGGCGCAAACTAATGTGGAACATTCCGTTCAACGGTCTGTCCGTTGTCCTGAATGCGTCGACCAAGAGTTTGATGGATAATGTCGAAGCGTGCCAATTGTCGGATGCGATCATCCGCGAAGTGCATGCCGCTGCCGCAGCGTGCGGTGTCGAAGTACCCGATGCGGCAATCGAAATCACGCTCGAGAACACGCGGAAAATGAAACCTTACGATAGTAGCATGAGGCTTGACTATCTGAACAAGCGGCCAATGGAAGTCGAGGCGATCTTAGGCAATCCGCTAAGGGTCGCCCAAACTTTCGGGCACGAAATGCCACGTGTCGAAATGCTGTATCAGCAGCTCAAGTATCTCGATGCCTGCAACGCAAACCTCTAAGCCAAGTCTTGGTCGACTTCCTCTTCCATCGTCACCCCAAGCCCTTTTAGCACTTCGTTTAGTTGGGCATCGAGTGCGTCGAGTTGTAGTAGTACGTCATCCTGCCGACGTTCCAAATCGAGAAGAAGTTGTCCAGGTTCAAGCGTTTCGACATTCGAAGTCGGAGTAGGCGACATATTCAAACGGTCTAGTAAGATGGGCCAATGACGTGATCGAACCAATTTCAATTGGTCGATCGGTGTTCATGGGCGATTCATCGACTTCGTGCAGGCAGCTGCCGTAGCCCCGGTCCGGTTGTTCCCGTCCGGCAAAGTTGGCAAAGATTGCCGATTATTCCGCATCGACCGTTCAGGTGAGGTTTAGGGGGGCAGGGGGCTTCCGAGAAGTTGGATCCGGTCGTGTCGATTGTGTTAGAGGTCGATTGTGTTAGAGATCGATTGTGTTAGAGATCGATTGTGTTAGAGATCGTCTCGTCAACAGCGTGGAATGCGGAATATTGGAAGCGCCGATTCATTGAAAGCAGGGGTGCTTAAGCACTTCGCATGCTGCATCGATCGTTTCTTGGATCAATGCTTTGGTGTGAGTTTGGCTGAAGAACAAAGCTTCGAATTGGCTACACGGCATGTAGACGCCCTTGCCCATCATCCCCCAGAAATAGTTGGCAAACTGTTCGCGGTTCGATTGGTCGGCGTCAGCCCAGCACCGGACCGGCTGGGAATGGAAGAACAGCGTCATCATGCTGCCGACCCGTTGTACTTGGTGAGTGACGCCAGCATCGGTGGCTGCTTTCGCCAACCCCGTCGCCAATTGCTCGCCCCGTTGCTCCAATTGCTCATAGGGCGGATTCTCTTTCAGGATTTTGAGCGTCGCGCTACCGGCGGCAACGGCAACAGGGTTGCCGCTCAAGGTTCCTGCCTGGAAAATCTTTCCAGCCGGCAAGACTTGCTCCATAATCGATGCACGACCACCATAGGCACCGAGCGGCATGCCGCCACCGACGATTTTTCCAAGCGTGGTCATGTCGGGAGTGATTCCAAATCGTTCTTGAGCACCTCCATAAGCCAAGCGGAAACCGGTCATCACTTCGTCAAAAATCAAAACGGTTCCCGACTTTTCCGTGAGCTCGCGCAGCGAGACCAAGAACTCTTTACTCGCGGGCACACAGCCCATGTTTCCGACCACTGGTTCCAAGATGACCGCCGCGATTTCGCGATCGTACTGGTCGAATGCGGCTCGTAATTCATCAACGTTGTTGTACGACAAAACGATCGTATCGTGTACGGCGCCTTTGGTCACACCCGGTGAATCGGGGGCTCCGAGGGTTGCCGCGGCACTTCCAGCGGCCACCAGGAGACTGTCGACATGACCGTGGTAATTTCCTGAGAATTTGATAATCTTTTCGCGGCCCGTTGCGCCTCGCGCGACACGAATCGCACTCATCGTCGCTTCGGTTCCGCTGTTGACCAATCGCACCCGTTCGATACTGGGAACCGCCTCGATAATCTGTTCTGCCAACCTCGATTCGGCTTCCGTCGGGGCACCATAGCTTGTTCCTTTTTCCGCTGCTTTGGTGATCGCATCGATCACTTCTGCATGAGCATGGCCGAGAATCATCGGCCCCCAAGAGCCGATGTAGTCGATGTAGCGGCGGCCATCGATATCGAACAAGTAGGGGCCTTTTGCATGTTCGATGAACAGCGGCGAACCTCCGACGGCACCAAATGCCCGCGCAGGGCTGTTAACCCCGCCAGGCATTAAACGGCACGCGCGCTCAAAGGCTTCCCTACTACGGTTTCCCGCCGAACGTAAAATCGCTGAGCTGTCATTTACTTGATGTGTCGATGGAGTTGACAAAACGTGGGTATCCAAAATTTGTGCAAAAAATATCGAAATCGTTCCGAAGCAGTTTAAGGCAAATTGCAAAAACGGCAACGTGGCCAGGCGTTCGGCGGCGTAAAGGGGAAGTCGAGCTCCTCGATAGCCGCTTACCACAGCGAAGGGTCACAGCGAAGAGTCTTGTTTCGAGCAGCCCGAATTCCATCCTTTTAGGGGAAGGTATCAGGTTGTCACGTCGGCCAGGTCGAGCGTTAATCTTGCGAACACCACCCTTCTACGAAAACTCCTCGGTCCTGCCGGTTAGGCATTTCCCCACTTTACCGATACAATCTTTCACTGCGACCGATTTCTTGGGCGTGACGAATCGCTTGCTAATTGGCTAAACTACTGCTGAGAGGATGAATTGCTGACTCGCAGATTCGCGTTTGGCATGATTTAAGCGGTCTTCATCCGCTCGCGACCAAACACGAATACCGCTAAAACTACTGCCAAATAAAACTACCGCCAAACGATTGAAAAGCCAGTTTGTCTGTACCAGACAACTCTAAAACAGACAACGGAAAAAGGAACGTAATGGATAATAGGTCCGACCAGAAAGAGCCAGGAAAAACCGATTCAACCGAGCCGAAGCGAGGGAACAATTCATTCTTGATTGCGGTGGTCGTCGCTGCCCTGATTGCGATGCTGTTCTTGAATCGCGGCTCCGATCCTCAAGAAATCCCGATTAGCTTTTTTCTTGACCAATTGGCGAAAAACAACATCGAAACGGTTGAGATCTCGGATCGAAATGTTTACGGGACGTTTGGGATCGCACCAGATGCCCCCGAGATTTACAAGGACGGGAAGCGAGTCAAGCCGACCGACGAGAATGGCAAGCCGATTAAATTGGACAAGAAGTTCATGTTTGTCCAGTCTTCCGATGCCGGTGCATCGCTGCGGTTGCAGGAAAAGCTAGACGCCGCCGACGTGCCCTACAGAATCTTGCCGCCCGATAACACACAGCAAATCATCAGTGCGATTGCTTTTATCGGCTTGCCGCTGGCCATTCTGTTTTTCTTGTTCATGATGCTTCGTCGTACTCGCAGCGACATGATGGGGGGCGGCTTTTTGTCGGGATTTAGCAAAAGTCCGGCGAAACGGTTTGAAGCTAACGAGAAAATGATCACCTTTAACGAGGTCGCTGGTCTCGAGGGCGTCAAAGCCGATCTGCAGGAAATCGTCGACTATTTGAAAACACCCGAGAAATTCCAACGTCTTGGCGGCTTCGTTCCCAAAGGCGTGCTCCTCAATGGTCCTCCGGGGACCGGGAAGACGCTGCTCGCGCGGGCGGTGGCTGGGGAGGCGGGGGTGCCGTTTTTCTCGGTCAATGGCAGTGAATTCATCCAGATGTTTGTCGGGGTGGGGGCCAGCCGCGTTCGAGATCTGTTCCGCACAGCAAAAGACAATAGTCCAGCGATTATCTTTATTGACGAAATCGATGCGGTCGGTCGTCAACGTGGTGCTGGATTGGGTGGCGGTAACGACGAACGCGAACAAACACTAAACCAAATTTTGGGCGAAATGGATGGATTTTCGTCCAATCAAGCGGTTATTGTGGTCGCCGCGACGAACCGCCCCGACGTGCTCGATCCAGCTCTACTGCGTCCCGGTCGTTTTGATCGACACATCACGGTCGGCCGGCCGACGATGAAGGGCCGCGAAGAGATTTTCAAGGTGCACGTTCGCGATGTACCGCTCGGCGACGATGTCAACCTCAAGCGTCTGGCGGCCGGAACCGTTGGGTTGACCGGCGCTGATATTCGAAACATGGTCAATGAAGCCGCCCTGTGGGCGGCTCGCAACGACAAAAAACTTGTCGAGATGGAAGACTTTGAATACGCCCGCGATAAGATCTTGATGGGGGCCAAGCGGGAAGAAATCTTGCAGGAAAGCGAAAAGGAGAAGACCGCTTATCACGAAGCGGGACACACCTTGACCGCCTGGCACTTGGAAGGTGCCCACGTCGTTCACAAAGTGACGATCATTCCGCGGGGCCGAGCGCTTGGCGCGACTCAGTATGTGCCGAGCGAAGATCGCTTGAGTATCAGTAAAAAAGAACTCGATCACCAATTGATCGTGCTGCTCGGTGGCCGCGCGGCAGAGAAAATTATCTACAACGAAACGTGTGTTGGTGCAGAAAACGATTTGGAACGAGCCACCAGTATTGCGAGGAGAATGGTCACCCATTGGGGGATGAGCGCAAAACTTGGGCCGGTTAGCTACAAGACCTCCGACGAGGATCCGTTTTTGGGCCGCGAAATTCATCAACAGCGAAACTTCAGCGAACATACGCAAGAGATGATCGACGAAGAGGTTGCAAAGATCTTGCTCGAAGCCGATTTGAAAGCGGAGCAGTTGTTGCGTGAGTATCGCAGCGAACTCGAAACGATCACTCGCGCTCTGCTTGAAGAAGAAGAGCTTGGCGAAGCCGAGTTGACCAATTTGATAGGGCCGTCGATCCAGTCGAAGAACCATAAAAAAGGTGATCCACCGGCTCCAGGGCAAACGATTGCACCTGAAAGCGACGCCGCACACCGGCCTGGGTCTGCCGTCGGTGGCCAATCCAAGTCATCGGACGGCGAGGAGCCGTCTGCTGTAACTTGATGGCAAAGAAAAAACGCGAGAAGCAGCGAACCGACTTTCGCAAAAAGCATCAAGGCCGTGTCCGTCAAGGCGACATGACGCGGGCGTTCCGCATGGGCGATCCAAACGATATTGCCGATTTGGTCAACCAAGAGCGGGTTAGCGGCAAAGGTGATTTGACGAGAAAGCGAACCGTCATGTCACAAACTCTCGAAAAAAGCGATGTCCCAAGCCACGATTCGCCAAACGCTAACTCGCCAAACGCTGATTCGCCAAACGCTAACTCGCTAAACGCTAACTCGCTAAACGCTAACTCGCTAAACGCTAACTCGCTAAACGCTAACTCGCCAAACGCTGATTCGCTAAACGCTGGACGCGTCATCAGCGTCCATGGGTTGAAAAGCAAGGTGCTTGGCGACGACGGTGAATTCTACGAGTGTGCGGTTCGTCAAGTCCTCAAGTCGCTTAATATTGAGCAACGGAACGTCATCGTCGCCGGCGACCGCGTTCGCTTTCGCGCCGATTCGGCGGTGGATGGGATGATCGAAAGTATCGAACCACGAAGTGGCGTGATTAGTCGCACCAGTAAGGGACGTCAACATGTCATCGCGGCCAACGTCGATTACCTACTGATCATCACCTCGGCCGCCCAGCCAGGTATCAAGCCCGCCCTGATCGACCGATTCCTGCTCACCGCAGAACATTGTGGAGTCGAACCGGTCATCGTCATCAATAAAGTCGATTTGGTCGACCCTGTGCCGTTGCAACCAATCATCGGCGTGTTGGCATCCCTCGGATACCGGGTCTTGCTGACCAGCGCCGAAACGGGGGTCAACATCGAGTACCTTAAGGAGTTAATGTCAGGCAAACAGACGGCGCTTGCCGGCCAAAGTGGAGTGGGGAAAAGTAGTTTGCTCAACGCCATGGAGCCTGGGTTAGGGTTAGCCGTTTCGCAGGTAAGCTTGGACAATGAAAAAGGGCGGCACACGACCACAGCGACGACGCTGATTCCGCTTTCCAGTGGTGGTTCGGTATTTGACACGCCTGGAATTCGTCAATTCCAACTTTGGGACATCGCGTCGAATGAGGTGGCGGGTTTGATGCCCGATTTGCGTCCCTATGTAAGTGGATGCCGCTATCCCGATTGTTTGCACCTGAACGAAGATGGATGTACAGTAAAAAATGCGGTCGCGGATTCGCGGATCGACGCTCGACGCTACGACTCTTATTGTCATTTGATTGAGGAATTGATGATCGAAGAGGAGTCGCGTCGGTAGCTTTTCGTTGACCATATCGGGGGTTCCGATTAGGATAACGTCATGAATTCTGGTGACCCCATACGAACCGATGCATCGACAATACATCGCGGCATGAGTGACCCTCAACGGGGGAGTGCTGTCGAGGCTGAATCGGCGTCTGGTCCGGATCTTCCAAAAGCGGAATCCAATCTTAGCGAGATTGAAGAAGCGAAAACGATCATTCGGCGTTCTCCTCTCTCGGACGCACCGCCGACAAACGATTCGAAATGGACACGTTCGAATCGCACGCCCGCATCGGTTGCAGGAGTGCTATTGGGTCAGCGGTTGAATCATTTTTTGCTAGAGGATTTCATTGGTGGCGGCGGGATGGGGGCAGTCTTCCGGGCTCGCGATGAGCAACTCGACCGCATCGTTGCGATCAAGGTCATTCCGTTTGTTGGCAACGATGCCGATCTGAAACGACGCTTTCGCAATGAGGCGCAAAGTGCTGCGAAATTGGATCATCCAAGAATCGCGAAGGTCTTCGATGTTGGAACGGATGAGGATTGGCACTATATCGTTTTCGAATATATCGAAGGGATCAATATCCGCGACTTGGTCACTCGCGATGGCGTGCTTTCGATTGAGGACGCTGTTTTCTATACGTGTCAGTTAGCCGAGGCGATCAATCATGCGTCCCATCGGGGGATTGTTCATCGCGATATCAAGCCCTCCAATGTGTTGATTGGTGAAGGCGATTGCATCAAACTTGTTGATATGGGTTTGGCGCGTTCGGACAACCTCGATTTAACCGAGGACATGACCGCGAGCGGCGTGACGCTTGGAACGTTTGATTACATTTCACCCGAGCAAGCGAACGATCCTCGCGACGCCGATGTGCGAAGCGATCTCTACTCCCTCGGTTGTACGTTGTATTTCATGTTGGCAGGCGAACCGCCTTATCCGGGTGGCACGATGCTGCAAAAGCTAATGCATCACGGCAAGACCCCGCCACCCGACATCCGCTTGACTCGCGATGAGGTCAGTGACGACTTGGCTGCCGTCATTCAGCGGATGCTGGCCAAGCAACCGGATGATCGCTACCAACAAGCGGAGGACCTCATTGCCGATTTGCATGAGGTCGCTTACCGAGAAGATTTGCAACGGGTTCAAGCGATTGCATCGGTGCCAGCCGCTTCATCGAACGAGTTGGCTCTATGGCTACAAAAACATGCACCTTGGCTTGTCGCTGTGAGCATTTTGATCGTGGTTTCCGGAGGATTGTCACTATCGAGCGAGTTGGCAAGAGAGAAGTTTCCAATCTCGGTGCCGGCACGAACGAGTGTATTGAGTCTTGCTGCGGATTCGCAATCGACGCCGCCCCCTCTAAACCCCCAAATTCCAAACGCCCGTTCAGCTCTACCGCCCACGCTCGAGTTTGGTCTGAACGACTTGGACGGCAATCTCGGCTCGCCACTCGTTTCAGCCGACAATGAAAATGCTTTGTTAACGCCGAATTTAGGTCCGCTTCGTCCTTCACCTATCGATTCACGGTCGGTATCCGATCCACCTCGGTTTCGTGACCTACCCATTCCTGAAGAGCTTAGCCGACTCAGCTTTCCTGCAAATAATCCGTTGCCAGCACCGATACAGCCGAAGGCTGAGGATGTGAAAGCGCTCCTGATTCGTGTCGAACAGACGCAAGACCATTTGGAGCCTCGCGGACCGAGCGATGCGATCGAATCGAATCAGATTGCGATTGCAGCATCGCTTGAAGAGGCGATTGAGATGGCAAATGAATTGGACGTGAACCGAATCGAGTTAGCCGAAAAGCAGATTCGCTGCGGTCCGTTGGTCATTGAACGCGACGGGCTCGTGATCTCTTCGGTGGTAGGTGGAACGGTAGTCATCTTGGAGGACGATCAAGAAAGCTTGACTCGACCTGACGAGTGGATCGACGTCGGTTCAAATCGAATTGAATTTGAGGGCATCCATTTGCACTGGACCGTGCCCGCGGATTTGATGGGCGGTGGTTGTATTCTGTCCGTAAATTCGAACCGCTTGGTCCGCTTTCGCGATGGAAGTATTACCATCGACAATCAAACGCGACACGACGATATCGTTGCGTTTCGGATCGGCACCCGGTCTGAATCGGCGAATCGCCAAGCTGCGTTGCCGCTGGTTTCGATGGAGTTGTCGAACGTTTGCATTCGTGGGCAACTCACGATGGTCACGATGGACGCCGCAGCCGAGCTGCAACTCCGCTGGGATAACGGTTTGATGGCAATCAGTGGACGAATGATCGACACCGCTGGGGCCGCTATAAAGCCACTCCCCTCAGCCCGTCCAATCCAACTATTGCTGGAACAAGTCATCTTGAAAGCCCCCCAGGGGTTTGTGCGAATGCGATTGAGCGATCAAACCCCTTATCCACTACAAATCGATCGCGAAGCGAAGAACTGCGTCTTCATCTCCACACCGAATGTTCCGGCTGTGGAGGTGGTCGGGACACCCACGCTAGACAACACGCCACCTTTGTTGGTCCTTCGTGGCGAAGCAAACGCCTATGATACGCAGTCCGATTTGTCGGATGTTATGCTGCGAATTGTCGACGAACAGGGAGATCGCCGACAATTCCCCATGTCGCTTCTGCGCAGCGCAACGCCGTCATGGGCGCAAGAACGTTCGTCTCGGTGGGCAGTCGATTGGGCATCGGAGCATTCTGAATTCCAAGACGATCACGAACTTTCAACAAGTGATTTCCGCCAATTCGGAGCGATCATTAGTGGATTTCGCGAAAACTCGCTCTCCATTTTAAGCCCGCAATCCGCTGATTCGCAGCGGGATCCAAGTTGATTTTCAGCAATCTTACGCTACGATATTGTCCGTTGGTGGTGTCTCCCTCCAATTTTACCCACCTGTTAACAAAAACTGTCCTCGGAGAAATCCATGAAGCGATTTGTCATCTCGTTCGGTCTCTTGTGCCTCTTTGTTTCGCCTGCCGCAGCCATTAACGAATTCAGTAAGCAATGGAAGGCGGAGTATGCCGGTGACAAAGCCGATGAGGAGTTTGTCAAAACCGTGCGGCGCGCTGGATGCTACGTATGCCACGTCAAATCGGAAAAGAAAGAGGTTCGTAACGAATATGGCAAGGCAGTTAGCCAGTTTTTGGATGCAGAGGACTTTTCGAAAGATTACGTAAAGGCAAATCCCGAGGAAGCAAAAAAGAAAATTCTTGAAGGGATCAAAAAAGCAAATGAGCTAAAAAGTTCGGACGGAAAAGCCTTCGGTGACAAAATCAAAGCGAACGAACTTCCGGCGACCGACGCCAAGTTGTAGCCCGGTTAACAGCACAGAATCTTAGGGGCGTGCTTTGTCACCGCTTGATTTTAGGCTTGGCACCCGAGTGGCTGGGGCATCTTGCCCCAGGAAGCTGCGGCTGGAAGCCAGAGCCACGAAAGAGGCTTACCCTCATTCTTCGTCGTGACAAAGCCGTCGTGGATCGTTCACAATGGATCCGCTACCGGCACCGTAATTTCTTCCCTGGCTAGGCATTCGCTTAGCGATTGTTTTGGTCAAGTGGTGCGACAGACGGAAGTTTTTCTGTATACTTTGGAGCGAACGCTTCGAATTACATATCCGACTTACCTGAAAAGCCCCATTGAGCCATGTCTGCTGATTCCTCCGCAAAGTCTTCCTTGCATTTCAACCGTGTTGTCCTGAAGCTTAGTGGCGAGAGTCTGGCCGACGCGGGTGGCCGAGGAATTAGCGCACACGAAGCGGGTGAAATCGCTCGACAAATCAAGCAAGCTCACGATACGGGCTGCCAGATCGCCATCGTCATCGGCGGTGGGAATATCCTTCGTGGTGCCCAGTTCTCTGGTTCTAACGCGCTTGTCCATGAAGCAACCGCTCACTACATGGGCATGTTAGCGACAACGATTAACTCACTTGCGATGCAAGATGCGCTCGAATCGCACGGTTTGCAAACGCGAGTGATGTCGGCAATTCCAACTGAAAAAATTGCCGAAACCTTTATTCGCCGACGAGCGATTCGACATTTGGAAAAAGGCCGAATCGTGATTTTAGCGGCGGGGATTGGCAATCCTTTTGTGACAACCGACACGGCCGCGGCCCAGCGGGCTCTCGAGCTTGAAGCGGACGTGGTTTTGAAGGCGACGCGGGTTGACGGTGTCTATAGCGACGATCCTGAAAAGAACCCTCATGCGGTCCTGTACGATACCCTAACCTACACCCAGGTGATCGAGAAGAAACTTCGCGTCATGGACGCTACTGCGATTGCGTTGTGTAGCGAACATAGCAAGCCAATTCTTGTTTTCAACTTCAAACGAGATGGGAATATCGTGCGAGCGATTTCGGGTGATATGGTCGGCACTTGGATTGGTGAGCCGAAGAAATAGGTCGTGTCAACGGTATCTCGCTTCGAAACCGGATTGCGATTAAAATTGGCCTAACGGGATACGGACTCTCAGTGAAACCTCACTTTGAATGCGCATCCCCTTTCCCTTCCACTGCACATAAAAAAGGATTCAAGATGCCCAGCGATGATATTCTAGTCGATACCGAAGAGCGAATGGAAAAAGCGATTTCGGTACTAAGTAATAACTTGTCCGGAATTCGAACGGGACGGGCCAACCCCGGGCTTGTCGATTCGATCAAGGTGGATGTCTACGGGTCGGCAACTCCGTTGAAGCAACTCGCTTCGGTCGGTACCCCAGAACCTCAGCAAATCGTGATTCGTCCCTACGATACCTCAACGATCAAAGAGATCGAAAAGGCAATCGTTGCTGGCGATTTGGGTTTGAACCCACAAAACGATGGCCGTATCATTCGTCTGAACGTCCCACCTTTGTCGACGGACGTCCGCAAGAAGATGGTTTCAAGAATTAAAGAGTTGGCGGAGGACGCGAAAATTGCTGTGCGAAACATTCGCCGCGATGCGAACAAAGCTCTCGACAATTCAGAAAAAGAAAAAGAGATTTCGGAAGACGATCGTGATTCTCTTAAGGGCGACGTGCAAGAATTGACCAAGAAATTTGAAGCAAAGGCGACGGAGCTGGCCAAGGCTCGTGAAACCGAAGTACTCGAGGCCTAACGCTTCGTCAAAATATAACTTTCGGGTTGTTGTTTTTGTCTGTGGCTTCCAGCCGCAGAACGGGGGCTGGAAGGCCCAGTCACGTTATTCGGCGCCCTAAAGTAAAATCGGGACAAAGCCCTAGCGCTGCGTCAATATTAAAAATGAGGGTTGTCGTCCACTACGCGACAACTAGACCTTGACGCACCACTCGTGCGGATAAACAGGGGTTCCCCGGCGGAAGCCTGGGAACACGATGGGGGGAGGCCGCTGAGAATGGATCAGCAAACTAGCCTCCGCCCTAAAAAAAACATGACTTTCTCGGCAACTTCCAAGCTGAGGAGACGCGAGCCTCCAAGCCTCCCGTTACAAGGCGGAAGCCTTCTAACGAGTTCTTCGAGTGCCTTCGGCGCGGCATTGGAAGGGGACTCGTTACCTCGTCCGCTACCGACCATCCGAAGGCTAACATAAAACGATGTCGCGCAAATCAAGGTCAGCTACGGCAAAGCCAACTCGACGAAATGGGTTTCGTTTTCGCTGGTTAATCAACGCTGGTATTCTCATGCATTTGACGGCCGTCTTCGTGCCTCCGCTTGCGTTTCAAACCCGTGGTCCCATCGGAAGCTCGCCTTCGATAGAAACGCTCATCGCACCCGTCCGTCGCTATTCGCAGTTCTTATACATCGACCGTGGCTACGCTTTCTTCGCCCCCGATCCTGGACCAAGTCATTTGATTCAGGCTGCAATGGACGACGGTGAAAATAGCAGCGTAGCGGACGCTCCGATGACGGAGAGGATGATTCCGGACCTCAAGGACCAGTGGCCTCGGCTGTCATATCACCGCCATTTTATGTTGGCTGAGTTTCTCAATGAGATCTATCATCCTCAAGGACCGCCGTCTTCGCTTGTCGAACAAAATCTGGAGGAAGCTAGCCGATGGCAACAATCGCGGGCACGCTATGTCGCCGTTCGCAATTCGATCATAAAACACCTCGAACATGAAAATCCTGGTAAGCGAGTTCGCATTCGTAGGCTTGAACATCGGCTTCCCAGTTTTGTGGAAATGATCAACCACCCGATCGAATTGGATGATCCGCAACTGTACCGCATTTTGGCCGATCCGGCGTTCGCATCCGGCGAGAATACGGAAGATGTCGCCCCACTTCCGAATCCAAACCTTCTCCCGAAAGAACGCAATTCGATACAGCTCTTTGAGGATGATCGATCGGAGGAGAGCTTGCAATGATTCAAGTCTTGAGCGCGGCTGTGAAGAAGGGAACGACGGATTGGCTTCGAGATAGTGTGGCCGCCTGGGATCGATTTTGGTTTTCGCCTCGATATCCGCAAGTCCTCGGTATCCTGCGGATTGCGACCGGCCTGATGCTGCTCTATTGCCACTGTGTACTGGCCAGCGAGCTGTTTCGTTTTTTAGGCGATCATGCCTGGATCAACAATGCGACTGCGGTTCAATTGCATGATGGCTCGTTCGGCGTAGCGGATGCGGGTTGGAGTTATCTGTGGTATATCGAGAGTCCCACGGTATTGGTGGCCCATCACGTTGTAACGATCCTCATCACCGCTGCTTTTGCGGCCGGAATGGTTACCCGTCTCACGGCACCGGCAGCTTGGTTTCTGCAGCTCATGTATCTGCATCGACTGACCGGTGCATTATTCGGGCTTGATCAAATTGTGACCTATCTAACGATGTACTTGATGTTAACACCGGCGGGAAGCTGTTATAGCGTCGACGCGTGGTTGCGGCGAACGTTCGCGGACAAGTGTTCGTCTCGCCGAAAACTCGCTTGGTTGTTCCCCGAAGCCACCCCGAGTGTCGCTGCAAACGTAGGCACACGATTGTTTCAGATTCATCTGTGCGTGATCTACTTGTTTGGTGGCTTATCAAAAGCAAGAGGTGAACTTTGGTGGGATGGGACGGCCACGTGGTTTGCGGTCGCCAATTACGAGTACCAATCGCTCGATATGACTTGGATTGGTGAGTATCCGCGAATTTTTTCGTCGCTAACTCACGTCACGCTGTTTTGGGAAATATCGTATGCGGCCTTGATTTGGCCTCGCCTGACCCGACCGATTGTTTTACTCATTGCGTTGGCGGTTCATGGTGGAATCGCAATATGCATGGGAATGGTTACGTTTGGTACGATGATGATTATCGCCAATTTGGTCTTCATCGAGCCTCATTGGTTGCTAGCAAGCCCGTCGGATGAATGAGCACGACGGAATTCGGTACCGATGGCGAATTGCTGAAACCGCTTCGTGGAAAAACGGAGTCGAAACGAAGGCGATACTCACATCATGGTGGTTCAAAGCGCTCAGAGTGAAGCCCGAGGGTGTGGGTAAAGGTTCTCACCCAAGTTCGAAACGGAGGTCCTTAAAATTTTACTAATCCTCAAAGTCTACCTAGCCGATAAAGAAGGAAGTCTGTGAACTTCGAGTCCGCTTAGGTGAGTAACGTAAAACGTGTCGGAAGGATCCAAAGCAGTTTCGCGGTTTTCGACGGACGGTCCGATGACTCGCTGGGTCACCGAATGGGGATCCGCTGTCGTCGATGGGGTGACCATGGTGGGCGACATTACGTTGTTCGCTTGGCAGATGTTCCAGTGGTTGTTCACGCGACTGCCAAGACGGGGGACGATGCTTATTAATTTTTATCAAGTGGGTGTGCTGAGTTTACCGGTCGTCGCGCTAACGGGCACATTTATCGGCATGGTATTGGCCGTCAACAGCTACCAACAATTTGACATATTAGGTTTAGAATCGCGGCTCGGAGTCGTCATCAACAAATCGCTCGTTCGCGAGCTTGGGCCGGTTTTGGCAGCCACGATGTTGGCGGGCCGAGTCGGCAGCGCGATGGCGGCGGTACTCGGAACGATGCGAGTGACCGAGCAGATCGATGCATTGACGACGATGGGCGCGGACCCGATCCACTATTTGGTTGTACCTCGGTTTCTAGCGTGTATCTGTTTGATCCCCGCTTTGACAGTCATGGCTGACTTTATGGGAATCGTCGGCGGTTATTTTTACAGTGTTGTGATCTTCGGGATCGACCATGCTGCCTACCTCAATCATTCGCGTGACAACGTGATGGGGTACGATCTATTCAGCGGCATCTTTAAGAGTTTTTTCTTTGGTGGCGTGATTGCAATTGTCAGTTGTTATCGTGGATTTCATTGTGAAGCGGGAGCGGAAGGAGTGGGCAAAGCCGCGACGGCTGCTTTCGTTTATTCGTTTGTCTTGATATTGGCGATTGACTTGGTGCTCAACATCTTGCTCGATTCCCTATACTTTAGCTTCTTTCCTCCAGGCCCCTCGATCCTATGAGTGAAACGATGTCGGATGAACTCGTACGTTGCGAGGGCGTGACGATGGTCTTCGATCATCACACGATTTTGCGTGAGATTGACGTTTCGATCCTGCGGGGCCAAACGGTCGCCGTGATCGGTGAAAGCGGTTGTGGCAAGACGGTCTTTATGAAAACCATCGTGGGCTTAGTCAAACCGACCAAGGGCACCGTTAGCTTCGATGGTCGCGCGCTCAACGATATGACATTGCCTGAGCTCACACAGACTCGAAAACGGTTTGGGTTTGTGTTTCAGAATGCTGCCCTCTTCGATAGCATGTCCATTTTTGAGAATATCGCATTTCCGATTAGGCAAAACGAGATCGCCTCGGAATCAGAGGTCCAACAGCGGGTAATGCAGTTATTATCGGAGGTTGGGTTGCCGACGGAAGTTGCCAAGAAGTATCCATCGGCATTGTCAGGCGGGATGAGGAAGCGTGTCGGTCTGGCTCGAGCTCTCATTTTACGCCCTGAATTGATCGTCTACGATGAACCGACGACAGGACTCGATCCGATTATGAGCGACGTCATTAACGAATTGATTTTGGAAACGAGGCGACGGTACCCGGTGACAAGTGTTGTTGTGACGCATGACATGCATACGGCTCGAAAGGTGGCAGATCGTGTTTTGATGTTTTATCCACGCCGCCGTTTGGAAGCAGGCGAACCTCAAATTCTTTTTGATGGTTCGCCAAGTGATTTAGAGAACGCAGAGGATCGGCGCGTTCGGCAATTTGTACGCGGGGAAGCTGGCGAGCGACTCAAAGAGATCTCGCTCGAGTCTTCTAGCCTTTCCCTTTGAGTGAAGGGCCTATCCGAAAAGGGGTCTGACCCTCTCCGGCAAGGCCAAAACGTCTTATAATCGACTTGCCTTCAAAGGGTCAGACCCCTTCTCGGAAAGGCGCAAAAAAGACAAAACCATGGACGATAATAAACTTAGGTTCGGCGTCGGCGTGCTTGTCATTTCCTCGATCGGGATCGGCATCATTTTGACGTTCCTGTTTGGTGCGTTTCCCGACGTGTTGAGCCAAGACTACAAGTTGTCAGTAAAGTTCCCATCGGCCGAAGGGGTTGGCCCGAACACGCCCGTACTACGCGATGGGGTACGAATTGGACGCATCGAAGATATCAATTTGTTACCGGAAGGGGGCGTTTTAGTCAGTCTATCGATGGACCCGGCGCAAAAACTCGAACATCGCTATATCCCTGTGATCGGAAACGGATCATTGGTTACCGGCGAATCAACGGTCGAATTCGTACGGGCGGATCCAGCGAAATTGGCTGAGATTTTCCCCCAAGACACCACCATCGTCGAGGTTCCTTACGGCGACGGCGATTATCTCGACTATGGTGAAAGAAAGTTAAATCCCTATAGTGCTATCGTCAATATGGAACAGCAAATGGCCGATACCCTCGAGTCGATACGCAACGCTGGCGAATCGGTTTCGCGTGCCGGCTCGAATGTGAATCAGTTGGCCGTTGACGTTCAAGGGACGGTCGGGCAAGCCGACGAGAAGATCGATCGAATTTCCGAAGAAGCTGTCATCGCTCTCGAAGAGTTTCAAGGCGCGATGCGAGAAGTTCGTGAGTTGGTAGGAAACCCTGCCCTGCGAGATGGATTGCAAGATTCGATTGCGTTGCTGCCAAATTTGCTCAATGATGCCCAGAAGACACTTGAAAGCACTCAGTCGACTTTTGAGGGGTTGCAAAGGGTCAGTGATCGATTTGAGCGAGTCGGTGCCGAGGCCGAATTGACCGTTGCGTCGGCGCGAAAAACAGTTGACAGTGTTGATCGAACGGTTCGCAATGTCGAAATGTTCACTCAGCCGTTGGCCGAACGCGGAGGAGAATTGGTCGATCAGGTCCTGCGAAGTCTAGCCAGTGTCGATCGGACGCTGATCGAAGTCGAAACGTTTGGCAAAGCCTTCAACAACTCGAATGGTTCGTTCCGCAGGTTTTTGGAAGACGATGATATCTACTACGATATCAAGCGAACGATAGGCAATATTGAGGAGGCTTCCGCACGCATTCGTCCTATTCTCGATGATATCCGAATCTTTAGCGACAAAATCGCTCGTGACCCCAGGGAACTAGGTGTTCGAGGTGCGATATCACAACGAGCGTCAGGCCTAGGTCTGAAATAGATGCGACCTGGGGAGACCCTCACCCTGCCATCGTTCATTCCTGCTTCGGGTGTTTGGTGAGACAGCCGCTATTTAATGGGAGAGCTGAGCGATAAAAATCAGCCATTCTCCGATTCCATTTCCTTCAATTTATTAAGCAGCGTGCGGCGGCTGATTCCAAGTTTCTGTGCCGCATGAGTTCGATTGCCGCCGCACTCATCGAGCGTGGCTACAATGGTCGCCCGTTCGACTTGCGACAATCGGTTTGTATCCGACCAATCGGTGCCAGTCGAGTTTGAGTGGCTTTGCCCCGTCATGTTCGCTGCCAACGGGCCGAGATGTTCGGGCAAGATCACATCACCTCGGCACAACAGGCAGGCTCGTTGAATCACATTGCGAAGTTCGCGGACGTTCCCTGGCCACTGGCCGCCGAGCAGCTGTTGAGACGCTTGAGGCGATAAACGAACGGCCCGCCCGGCATACTGGGTCGCAAAATACTTCGCCAATGGCAGAACGTCTTCTCGCCGGTTGGCCAACGATGGAATCTCTAATTCAATGACATTGATTCGATAATACAAGTCTTCTCGAAACCGTCCGATTTCCACATCGTTTGCTAAATCGCGATTGGTGGCTGCAACCAATCGTACATCGACCGTGATCGGCTTGTCGGTACCCACCGGAGTGATTTGCTGGGTTTCCAAAGCACGAAGTAACTTCGGTTGCAGGGTCAGTGGCAACTCGCCAATTTCATCCAAAAAGAGGGTGCCACCCGATGCGGATCGGAATAAGCCAACGCGGTTTTCCGAAGCCCCCGTGAACGCCCCTTTGACGTGCCCAAACAGTTCGCTTTCAACCAAATTTTCCGGCATTGCACCACAATTGGTGGCTAAGAAAGGTTGATCGAGGCGTGGGCTCCATTGATGGATAAGTTTTGCGATCCCCTCCTTGCCCGACCCACTCGGCCCGAGGATCAGCACGGGGGCGTCGGATGGAGCGAGAATCGCGGCCGTATGCAGCACTTGTCGCATCGTACGACTGGCAACGATGAAATCGCGAGGCAATTCGGGGAGAGGCTCATTTTCGTACGTGGACATTGCGGATTGGATATTGAGCGCATCCTCGACCGCCACGTTTAGCTCTTGTAGATCGAGCGGCTTCGATAAGTAATCGGTCGCTCCTGCTTTGACAGCCACGACGGCTTGTCGAATATCCGCATACGCCGTGATTAGCAAAACCGGAACCGATACCGCACGTTCACGAATCCGTGGCAATGATTCAATACCTGACATGCCTGGCAAGCGAACGTCAAGCAAAATCAAGTCGGGTGTTGCCTTGTCAAGTATCGCCAACATCTTTTCCGCCGACGGTGCTTCGGTCACCGCATAGCCGAGCGACGTAAAGTACCCGCCAAGCAACTTGCGTTGAGAGGGCTCATCATCAACGATCAATAGGGTATGCTTCGGTTCGGTCATGGATTCCGGTTTGCTTCTTCAATCTCGTCGATTTGAAAAATGGCCCCGCCACTTGGATTTGGTTTGTAGCGGGCGATCCAGTGGTGGGCGATCGCGATTCGCTGGACAATGGCAAGCCCTAGACCGGTGCCGCTTGAGCGAGTCGTAAAGTAGGGTTCGAACAGCGATTCGATATTCTTCGATTCGACACCCTCGCCGTCGTCAAGCACTTCAATGCACCAGACACCATTTCGCGTTTGGTTCGCTCGGATCGTGACACATCCTGCGTACTTTGCAAAGGAGACGGCATTCTGAACAAGATTGAAGATCGCTTGACGAAGCGATTCAGCAGCCGCAAGAATTCTTAAGTCTTTCGGGATACCCTCGACATCAAACTGGACCTGTTTGATCGCCAAGTCGGATTCGAGTAGCGTCCGCAGTTGCTCGACGAGATCTCGGAGTGGCACCGGTGCAAGCTGTGGTTCGACAGGTCGAGCGAACGATAGGAACTCATTGATACGAGCGGTTACACGGTCACATTCTTCGACAATGGCTTCCGCCTGCTGTTGCTGCTCCTCCGATGGCATTTGCTGTTGAACAAGACGCTGGGCCCAACCACGGATCAAGCCTAGCGGGTTACGTGTTTCGTGCGCCAAACCTGCTGCCGCATGGCTTAGCTGAGCGAAGTGGTGAGCTTCCGCCCGCAAAATACCCGCGTGCCCTTGCGATTCTGCCAATCGCACGGTCGTTCGCCAGGTCCAGCCCGTGACAAAAATTAAAAGTCCCCCCAGTAGAACCAACAGCCAACGATTTCGAGCTTCCCGCTGAATTTGACGGCCGACGCCATGTCGATCGAGAACCAGCATCACGGTCAGCTTGTGTTCGTCCGTTGATTCGTCGTTGGCATCAATGCTTTGCCTCAGTTTTCGACCCAATCCCATGCCTCCTCCTCCTCCTCCTCCTCGGCCCGATGGAGGCCCCATCGGAGGATCACTGCGAAGTTCGAATTCACGAACGGCGTAATAGCCTTCCGGTTGCCAATGATTTGAAAGTGGACCGGGCATCTTGATCAGGTTTTGGTTCCCTGCGCGGTAGTGCTCGATCGTCGTATCGTCGGAATCCAAAGCGTTGTCACGAAGCTGGATGGATACCGCTAGGACGTTCGGCGAATTCGCGATCTCCTCCAACATCGTCGGCAACTGACTTTGAAAGTAGGGACTGATCCAGCGATGCGATTGAACGGTCGCTACCAAGCAATCGAGAATCGATTCAGCCTGGCTAACCAAGTTGCCGCGAATCAACTCGTTTTGGCGAGTCGTTTCTCGCCATTGCCAGGCACCAAAAAGAAGCCACGCCAAGATGCCAAATCCGGCAGCGATTAGCCCAGAACGTTTCATCATTGGCCCGGCGTCAAAGGTTCGTGTTGCAGGAATATCGATCCGAAAGATCTGTAAATTATCCTGATTTTAATCGTAATCGGCTGCCAAAACGATAGAGCTAAACGTCTTTCGTTTTGACTGCGTGCGATCGGTGAGGCACGCAGTCACAATGCATACGCGAGGCCCGTTGGACTCGCGGTTTCACAAGGGCGTTTCGGCTGCGGCGCCTAAAACGACTGCCATTGACCCAATCCGCGTCCCATGGCGTTTCCGCGTCCCATTCCGTTTCCAGCTCCTGCTCCGTTTCGGCGTCCCATTCCGTTTCCAGCTCCTGTTCCGTTTCCGCGTCCCATTCCGTTTCCAGCTCCTGTTCCGTTTCGGCGTCCCATTCCGTTTCCAGCTCCTACTCTCATTGCAGCACCGTTCCCGCCGGTTTCCATCGTTGAATCTGCGATACGATCGAATTCGTCCTGCGAAAGGTATTCGGACGTGTAGGTTCCTCCAAGCATCTTAATGGAGTTAGCAAAAGCGCGGAGATGGTTTCGCGAAGCGCGTTCAAGGTTACGGTAGACGAACTGAACATTTTCGTGGGTCGAGGCATCAATCGCTTCTTGAAGATCAGCGATATCCATTTCTTCGATTTTTGCTCCCACTTTTGCAGCTTCGAGTGCCGACTGTCTTCCCTGTTCCACTAAGTTATCAAAAAGCGTTTGGAATTTGGGGTCCTGAAAAACGCCAACTTGTTCGTTGTTGGAGGGGACATTGATCGCATAGCGGATTGCCACTTGCCGAAGTGCGTTCTGGTGACGCGATTCCGCGTTGGAGATATTCGTAAAGATTGGCTGTGACGTTGTTTCTGCGAGCGAGACGTAGACATCGTGGGCGAGTTTTTCTTCCGCGAGCATTCCGATCAAAAGATCCTGCTCTGCTTGACTCAGCGGTTGAGCGGCAGACGTGCTTGCTCCGGTGATCGCGCGACATCCTCTGCAACCAATCATGCGTGATTGGGCATGTAGCCCACTCGTGCTGACGACGACGATTAGACCTGCACAGAACATTGATGTGACTTTCATCTTGTTTACCTCATTCGAACGGTTGATTGGATTGAACCCATTTCTAAAACGGAAGGAGACTAAAGCGAATCGAGTGCCACAACGACGCAAATAGAGAGAATCCGACAAACGTCGGCAAATTGCTTTGTTTGTCAAACCAAAGTGGAGAGCAACGCAAACAAACTGTGAAACCGTTTCACACTATCGTTGGAAATCGGTGTGAAGAATTTTCTCAGTTGCGGTTTCGCCGCCGTCCGCGGAAATTCCATTCGACGATACCAACGCATGGTTCTGTAGCGTTTCCTATTCCGCGACCGCGGCAATGCCGCACCTGCTTTTCGGTTGGCCATCCCCGGTATGACCGCGAACCGGTATGACCGCGAACCGACGAAATGACCGGTTGCGGATTTCGTGAACGCGGTTGAATCGTTAGAAAGGTTCGGGGGTTGAATTCACGGAGTCAATTCCGTGTTTTGAAGCCGTCGTTCGATGCATTTCCGAAGCATTTTACGAATCCGCTGGACGGACTTGTAGACCGCGTCCCGGCTACACTTCATCGCCTCGGCAATCTGTCCCACTTGGCGATTGGGTTCGTAAAAACGCGAGAGGAGTTCGCGTTGTTTATCGGTGCTATTTTCCAGACATTGATCCAGTGCTTTGATACGATCTTGCGATTGTTTCGACGTGAACTGATCCTGTTCGCCCTCCAAGCATTCGAGGAACTCGCTTCCGAAAATCAAGCGGCTACGACCAACCTTCTTTCGCCAGGTCAGAATTTCAAAATGAGCCACTCGGATCGCCCATGCCGAGAAATTGGAACCCCGTTGAAACTTGTCGAACTCGAGCCATAGCCGGACGCTCGTCTCCTGCCAAATCTCGTCCGCGTCTCCCCAGCGAGGAACATTGGCAAGAATGTAACTCTGCACTGCCTTTTGATGTTGAGCGATGAGTCGAGCGAATTCCGAATGTTCGTTGTCGAGCGACATAGTATGTGGTGAAAACCGGGACAGAGTGTGGGCGTGGTGGCATTGCGGAGCCAATTGGAGTCGGGAACCGCGAGGGCATATTCCAATCCAAGCAGGAGGCTACCTAGATTATAGACAGATTCTGGGTCGCTCAAAAATGGGAAAATAAAATCCTTTCAATTTTTGCGGAAAGTTTGTCCAAACCGCTTGGGGTGAGCCCTATCCCTCTTAAGGAACGCGGAAAGCGTCTAGGGGAGACGTAATATACTACCCCCCCCATTAGTCTTTTCTGGCGGATTGAACCGTTCTTGTCATTTGCATCCGTTTCATCCATTTTTTTGAGGAACATATCATGCGATCTATTCTAAAGAGGCGACGTCGAGGCAAGTCGTACGGTTTCACGCTGGTGGAACTACTCGTTGTCATTGCAATCATTGGTGTATTGGTCGGGTTGCTTTTGCCTGCGGTTCAGGCGGCGCGAGAAGCGGCGAGGCGAATGAGCTGCAGCAACAACTTCAAGCAGATCGGTTTGGCAATCCACAACTATCACTCTGCATACAAACAACTTCCGATCCATGGGGCTGGAACCCAATCCGGCACAGCAAATATCTGGGTAGATCGGAACTCTTCGTCGAATCGCCGCCTAAGCTTCCTCGTGGGGCTCACGCCATTTATGGAGCAGCAGGCGCTTTGGGAGCAGATTTCCAATCCGAGCATCGTACGCACGGATGGAGATACATCGGCAGTTCGCGGTGTTGTAGGAAACCCGTGGCCTGCAATGGGGCCGACTCCCGAAGAAATCAATTACATCCCGTGGTTCACCAATGTCCAAACACTGCGCTGTCCGAGTGACCCCGGCGTTGGTTTGCCAGCGTTGGGACGCACCAATTATGTAGCCTGCTTGGGCGATTCCTCTTTTAATGGACGCGACGGAGCTCTTTATGTTCGAAGTGGTGGGACAAATCCCTACAGTGAAACGACAGATTTTGCCGAAGCGTCCGGCGCCAAGGACCGTGGGATGTTCCAGCCCCATAACGTGACGAGGTTTCGAGGCGTGAAAGATGGTCTCTCTAACACGATCGCGGCGGGTGAAATCGCGACGGACTTGGGTGACCGTGACACACGAACAATCGCGCGTAAAAAGGGTAATGCCTACAGCGTCCGAAACAATCCGTCTTACTGTTTGGACGACACCGATCCGCAACGCCCGCTATTCTGGGAGGATTCGTATAGCTACGGAGATGGGCTTTATGAGGACGTTCAAGGCCGCGGTTTCCGCTGGGCAGATTATCTGCCAAACTTTGGTTGCTTCTACACGGTATTGCCACCGAATTCGGAAACCTGTGGAATCAGCGGCACGAGCAGCACTTTAGGCACAGCTACGAGTAGGCACCAAGGCGGTGCCCACGTTTTGATGGGCGACGGTGCTGTGAAGTTTATCACGGACTCGATCCAAGCGGGTAATCGAAACGCTCGAATGGTCTCCGCAGGTGGTACCGGCCTCTATGCTCCCGGTTCCAAGAGCCCCTATGGGCTTTGGGGAGCTCTCGGTACTCGGGCTTCCAGAGAAGTCATTGACGAAAACTTTTAGGTGTTTCGCATTTCAATCAACCCTTCCGTTAATTCATCGACTCCCTTTTTGAGTACTCTTTTCATGATCATGAAACTCGTTAATCGCTCTAGCTTGTTGTCTATCCTTCTTGGCTGTTTGTTGTTTTCTTTCGCCTCAACGGTTGGCTGTGGAAATTCAGGGAATAGCGTTCCTGAGGTCACTAAGGACGAAATCGCTGACTACGAAAGGAAGATGGCAGATTTGCAAGCGAAAGCAGATGAGGAGGAGATGCAGCGGAGAATGGACAAGGATGAATAGCTAGAAGTGTTTCATCCGATGCAAACGCAGCCGGACGCGAGGGTCCATTTTCCGAAGTTTCGCCCCGATTTTCGGATGTCCCTGTTCGCGTCTGGTGGTGGGGCCCGTTCGGTTAGGGACGAAAGTCGGTTGCCGATGGCGTAGGGACACTGATTCGTATTCGTCCCCCTCTTGAATGTCGGCGGCAAAGACGAACCGCTAATGCACGCTAATCGACGCTGATCAAACCATTCGAAGCAGACCACCGATGCTTGATTAGCGTTCCTAAGCGTCGATTAGCGGTTTTGAGTTGCTACACGGGCACACCAAATAACCTGAGCTTTCATTCACGTCCATTCGCGTGATTGGCGGACAAAGCTCTTTGTCCAGCATTCTGTTAGTGGGTTGCCCGCGAATGGACGCTCATGAAAGTTGAAGAGCCTTTTGTCTAAAGCGAGGAACAACAACGTTCTTCGCGAAGGCAACGAAATGCATGACGTCTTACTGCAATCGTTCAATTCGCAAGCTCGTCGTATTCCTGTTGCGTCATCCAGGTCAGGTCCTTCCAGTAGCCCGTGTCGTTCGGTTGGGCAGCACCGATGGTGCTCCGGCCGGAGGCGATGAGAACGTTCATCTTTTTCGTCAGTTCCTGAACCTTTTCGGGATGGCTAGACGCCACGTTCGTCGTTTCGGCGCGATCGGACGCCAAGTCATACAACTCGGCAGACTTTCTGCCAGATGGTAGGATGAGCTTCCAATTTCCCTCCGTGATCGCATACCGGAAGTCGCTGCTGTCGTGGCTAACAAAAGGGACTCGCTGGTAGTCCGCATTAGGGTCTAGCAGGACGGGAGCGAAACTATGGCTGTCTTCACCCGCGTTGTCCGGAAGGTTCGCACCGAGCAACTCGGCAAATGTTGCCAGCAGATCGGTTTGGCAGACGACTTTCTCCCAGCGCCGCCCTGGTTGTTTGATCCCCGCAGGCCAACGCACGATGAACGGCACCCGTTGACCACCCTCATAGACGGAACGTTTCCCCTCACGTAAACCGCCACGACTGTCGTGACCAAAGTCTTTGAGACGCTGTGTCCACGATTTTTCCGGACCGTTGTCGCTGGAGAATACGACGAGCGTGTTTTCATCGATCCCCGATGTCTTCAAGAACTCAAGAACTCGACCGATATGATAGTCCGTTTCGATCACGAATTCACCGTACGCACCTGCATCGCCTTTACCGTGAAATTCGGGCAGCGGGCAAACGGGATAGTGCGGTGAAGTGAACGGCAGATAGAGAAAGAATGGTTTACCATCTTTTGCGTCGGCCACCTTTCCGCCCATCCACTCAATCGCTTTATCGGTGAAGCGGGTCAAGCATTGGTTGTCAATGAAGTCCGGTGCAACCTCGAAGTTCCGTTTCACGGTACGGGTTGGATCGTTCGAGATGCCCGGCTCTGTTTCGTAAGGAGGCATGATTCGGTAATCCATATGCCGAGGATTTTTCTTCTTATTCGTATAAACCGTCGGCGGCACCTTGGCATATCGCCCCTCAAACCAGGCCAGGACTCCATAGTTGAGCGACGCGGGAACGCCGTAGAAATAGTCAAAGCCTTTATCGAGCGGCATGTCCTGGATCGGCTTTGACCAGTCCCGGTCCTTTTCCGTGCCTGGAAAATCCATACCCAGATGCCACTTGCCGACCATCCCCGTATGGTAACCGTTCTCCTTAAACAACGTCGCCAACGTGGCGCGGCCATCCACAATCATGCATTTCGCTTCCGCCCCCAGCACGCCCTGCTTGCGAGTCGTTCGCCACGGATAGCGACCGGTCAGTAAGCTATAGCGACTTGGCGTGCAGACCGAATCGGCGCTATGCCCGTTACTGAAGATGATCCCTTCCCTGGCGAGACGATCCATGTTTGGCGTCTCGAATTTTGCGTCAGGATTCAATGCACTGACATCGCCATAGCCTTGGTCATCCGTGAAGATCACGATCACGTTGGGTCGGGCGGATTGTGCCCTGGCTACCGCCGATAGGAATGAGCAAAAGCATACGGCAAGGAGGAGGTATTTCATCTTCATGTTCGTTTCTCTCGTGATAAAAATCTGCGTGTTAGGGGGGAAGAATTTGGTCAACAAGCCTTCTTTCATTTCTCGCCAAGAAAACCGTGCTTGGTCAGAAATTCGCGGCTGTGTTTCATGGTCAGGTCATAGTCGTCGTCTCCATTGCTTGCGCGGAAGAACGCCCCATTGAAAAAACCGTGGGATTTTCCCTCGAAGGGTACAAGCACACACACGTTGCCCGCGTCGTTCATCAGCTTAGCGAACCGTTCCGCATTTTCAAACGGCACCGTGGTGTCTTTCGTTCCGTGGAACAAGATCGTCGGGGCGATGCCTTTGTGGACATGATGGCAGGGCGATAAATCGGTTTGCTGTTCGGGTTTGAACCTCTGAACGCCAAAGCCTTTCGCGGTGGTATCGAGCACCGGATTGAATGCGATCATCAGGTTGGGACGCGAATGGACTTCAAGATTTTCGCCCGCTTCCTCGCAGCCTTCAATCACACCGGTACAGATTGCCACATGGCCGCCAGCCGAACCGCCTGACGCTACAATACGGTTTGGGTCAACACCCAATTCGGCGGCATGTTCTCGCACCCAACGGATCGCTGACTTTCCGTCCTTCACACATTCAAACGGCGAGGTCTGATTCCGGCTCTTCACACGGTACTCTGCGGAAAAGGCTACCATCCCTTGGTCGGCCAGCTCACGAGCATGCTGATAAAACTGTTTGGGGTCACCGCCGCTCCAGCCGCCTCCGAAAAAGAAAACGATTGCAGATCGTTGATCCGACGGCTTTAGATCCGCAGGTTCAAACACATGTAATTTCAGACCAACCTCGTCAACCGTTTTGTAAAGAAGCTCGCGGTCTGGTCTCAATTCATCTGCGTTCGTCGCAACCTGCAACGCAGCACAGATGAACAGCATCAGCAATCGTTTCATCCCATTTTCCTATTGTCTTTTCGCCCAGATTTACTCTTTGTTCTGTACTCTATATTCGGATACCATTCCACAGAAATCGTTTCATCCCATGCGTTGTTAAATAGACTTCAATTCCGCGGCGATAGTACATCCCGTCTTTCGTCACGGTCTACGGACTGCGTCTTTGAGTTGCTTTAGCAAAGCAACGGAATCCGGAGAGACCGAACCGTCCTCATACATCTCTAGATTGATCGACAGCGGGAATTGCTCTTTTTGTGCGTTCTTGATCATCGCCGTCAGTTTTGGCAAGGTGAATTTGGGTTTTGTAATGATGGTATCCGGCTCAATGTGCCCCCATCTCTTCTCGAAAATAAAACAACCATGGGCTAACAATCCTTGTTGGGGGCCAGAAGGAAAAGTTCCCTCGTCCAAGCTTCCCGATACATGCGCCCCTTCACCTGCATAGTAGTCCTGGTATTCCGTCAAGCGGGGTTTGACCCAGGAGTTATAGGCGACGACTCGCTCAGGATTACCTTTCTTGGCTGCTTGAGTCAGTTCCTTGAACGGTGCCGATAGAATTCCCTGATCGCCCGGCGTGTTGTCGAAGTGGCAGTTGTAATAGCGCTGGCCGCCATCAAACCACCACCCGTGGAGCTTCTCTCCGTAACGGTCACCGATCTCCGATACGATCGACATCCAATTCTGATAAAGCTCGGTTTTGTCCGCTTCGTAACCACCCGAGGCTTTCATCCAATCGGCATCGATGCTGTGATTGCAGTCATAGCCGTAATGATAGTAGAAGATTAGCTTGATGCCCCGCGCTTGCAGGGCGTCCGCCATTTCGCCGAGCAAATCCCGCTTCGTCGTACGTCCCGCGATGATCGCATCCAACGATTGGATTGGAGCCGAGATGTATTGTTGTCCCCAAGTGATCGACCAAAGCACGTACGCTGCGCCTGTTTCCTCAACCATATCAACGAAGCCTTCGAGGTCGAAGTCATTGACCTTTTCTTCCCACGGCTTGATCGATCCCTTGGGCGGCGTCGCCCGGTTCGTCCACTGAAACATTAATCCATAGCCGGCATTCTTGAACCAATCGGGTTTCTGCCGCATCGCCAACGCTTCTTTGAGCAGGTCGGCTTTGACCACAGGTTGAACCAATTCGAGTGCGTCGAACTTAAACCCATTGGCATTCTCAACCATCAATCGAAGTGAATTTTCGCCGGCTTTTAAGCGAAGTGTTCCAAGGTTGACCCGATCCCAGCCCTGAGACATGATGGCATTTAACGCTGCGGAATCCTGTTTTTCTCCATTGCACGTCCATGCCAAACGAGCTCCCTTCCCCGACACCAAGGCGCTGACTTCATAATCTCCATCCTCAGGAACTTGCAGTTTCCACTCGATCGAATGAGGACCAGGTCCTTTTGCCGTCATCCACAGGTTCATGTGGTTCCTGAATTCATTGCGGAAGTGGGACCCATCGTTGCCGAGGTTACCCGACACGACGTTGATCCCCGCCGGATTGATCGGAAGATTGGCATAGGTCTGTTGCCCCGAAGGCGATTCGCTCGGTGCATAGTCCGCCGGGATTTTGATCGACTCGTCCGCAAAGGAACAACTCACAGCGAAAAACAATCCCGCCACGAAACCAATGATTCTTAGATGCACGAATTCACTCCAATTTTGATTATCAATTTGTTAATTTAATCCCACGTGGCTTTTTCGGCACTTTTTCTTTTTAGGTCACGACTAAGAATTAGGGTCCACTACCCTAAAACTAAATCTTGTGACGAATCATTTACCACGGACCGCTTTACGAACTTCTTCCATCACCGCCATACATTTCGGATGAAAGATTGGGTGGTCGTCGGTAACATCAGCCGTCATGGCGAGGTTGATGGTGACAGGAACTCCCTTTTCTGCCATCTGCTTGAAATAGTCCACATAAGCTTGCGTCGGTTTCCGTGGCCCTCCGGTCCATTTCCCGTTCATCGGTTTGCGTGGATACCATGTATCGACGAAGCACCACCAAGCCGGGTCGACATCACCATATTGTTTACCTGGCCCCATCTGATCTGGATTCGCCTCAGCGAGCGTCGCTCCGCCGTCTCGGGTGGAGAGGTCACTGAATGGGCTAACCGACGGTCCCTGATTTGAACTGAACCCAATGACCGCATCCGGATTGCCCGCTTTGATGGCGCGTGCCCAACTTTCCCAGTGCGGGTCCAAGGGATAATCATGCATCAGACATCCGTCTATATAGCCGAATCCCTTGACCTTTTTTCCGTAACGCAAGCTGCATTCACGCAGAATGGCGACCATATTGTCGTTGAAACGAGAGACATCGGCCGCCCCGTAATCCGCACCCAATGCTTCACGCCATTCGCTCGCTCGCACCCCGTTATATCCACTATGCAGATAGAACAGCGTCGCGATACCGCGCTGGTCAAGTTCGTCGATAATCTCCATCAGCAGATCACGCTCTGTCGTGCGTCCCGGCATCACCGCATCGACTGCATTGCTCGGTCCTGGCCAGTAGAAACCTTGATGGGTGACCGTGAAGTTCACCCATGCTGCACCCGTGCGTTCGACCTGATCGGCGAAATGCTGGACATCAAACATCTCGACCGACTCTTGAAACCATTCGGATCTTGTTGTACTACCCGTCCAGCCATGCATGTTGGCTGAGAAATGGACGAAGAGTCCGTATTTCCCCTCGACCATCCAGGTCGAATCACCACGAATTTCTTTGGCACGCTCCAGCTGTGCCTGACGAGCCGCTGGAGTTCCCAACTCGATCGAATAGAGCATGAACTGTCCCTGATCAAGGTGGGTCTGCAACTGCAAATTCTTATTCGATGGTTTGACGGTCGACTCTGGCAGCCGAAACGTGACCTGATTCACTCCCTTTTGAAGGTGAAGCAATCCAGGAATTTGCTGCCGCCAATTCCTCGGTGAATCTTTCCAACTCTTCTCCAACGAAGGCGTTGTTATCAAGGAATCACCACATTGGAATTCCATTGTTTGGACGTCGGGTGAGGCGAAAATAATGCTTAGGCTGTAATCATCCGTTTCTGGTGCATTGACATAGAAAGTCAGTTTCGCATCTGGTGAATAGAAACCTGCCACTGCATGCTGGCCGGTCAGCCCCTTTCCCTCGAATATCGATCCTTGCAAAGCAGCGCGTGCGGCGACGATGGTGGTCAGATCATTCCGCCGCAGATTGACTGGCTGAGATGCCGGGTCCGCTCGATACCACTGGCCTGTTCTCTGCGAGTTTGACTTCCCAGGATCTTCCGGCAGTCCTTCTGCACGCAGTGTGAATACCACGATTTGTAGACAAACAAGGATGCCCGTGAGTCGAACGACATATTGTTTTTTTATCATGGCTTTTTATTTCCCACTCTTCCATAGAATGATGTTGTCGACGTCATTTTTTAGATCGGTGCCAGCAGTACTGCGTCCGCGTTCGATATCCATCTCCATTTGCTTGAGTAGACGCTGAGCCACTTCGGGATGAGCCGTATAGAGATTGTTGGTTTCACCGGGATCCGCTTCCATGTCGTAGAGCTGGGCGACAGGGCTGCCTTCCGGCGCATGCTTTTCTTTCGGTGCCGTCCAACCACCGGAAGCCTTGGCCAAACAGAGCTTCCATTTTCCCATACGATAGGCGAAGTGCCCGCTTATAGAGTGATGGATCACTCCGCTGCGAGTGGAAACAATCGGCTCACCCTTGAGCGCTGGCAGGAAGCTGACGCTATCTTCCGCCGCCCCAGCCGGAAGTGGCTGCTCGGTCAATTCCGCGCAGGTCGCAAACAGATCCGTCAGGCAAAGTGTTTGATCGCAAGTGGAACCAGCAGCGACCTTGCCCGGCCAGCGGACAACAAATGGAACATGATGTCCGCCGTCCCAAATGTCCGCCTTTGAACCACGAAAATCCGCACTGGGAAAATGTCCTTGCTTTTGCAATGCCGGAATGCCCGCGGCTTTGGAGCATCCATTATCAGTGCTGAAAACAACGAGCGTGTTCTCGGTCAAACCGTTGCGATCAAGTGCACTCAGAATTTGAGCGAACCCATCGTCGGTCTGCATCACAAAGTCACCATATTTGCCGAGACCGCTTCTCCCCTGCCATTCTTTCGTCGGAACGATCGGAGAGTGAGGGGAACCAAAGGGTACGTAGAGAAAGAACGGCGTTCCGGGAGTCTTGGCTCGCTCATCAATGTAGCCAACGGCTTCGCGTGTCAAACGCGGCAGCATGTTGATCTCGTCCTCATGCAGAATCACTTCGTCGTTCTCAATCACGGCTTTCATGTCACCGGCGTGATGAAAACCATGGTAGAAGTCGAAGCCATGGGCGAGCGGTCCGTCCGGGATTTTGCTACCAACCGGAGGTAGCCCCCCCCTGTTTCCCTTCCTCGTCAACGTCTCGCTGGACTGAGGGTCTTGATACTGAAAATTGAGGTGCCATTTCCCGATGATGGCAGTCTGGTATCCCTGCTCTTTCAGAAAGCTGGCCACGGTCGGACGATCCGGCGCGATCAGACAGGGCGCAAAGCCTTGAACCACACCGCTTTGCAAACGAGTACGCCAACTGTATCGTCCGGTCATCAGACCGTAACGCGTAGGCGTGCAAACGGATGAACCGGAATGGGCATCGGTGAAGACCATGCCTTCTTTGGCGAGCCGATCCACTCCCGGTGTGGGGATCTTTCCCCGTTCGGGATTGAGGCAATGGATGTCGCCGTACCCCAGGTCATCGCAGAGAACAAACACAATATTTGGCTTCTCCGCCTGAGCAGTCGTTAGGGTAAGTGCCATAAGCCCCCCCAAAATGATTGTCTGAATTTGTTTTGTCATTCTTAACGCTTTCAATGGCTTTCGTTGTTGGTATTACTTAGATAATGTGGCTTCACCGAAGAATCCGGGGGAGAGATTCATAAATCCCAATTACAGAATGGCGAACCTGGGTGAACTTGTTTCTGACCGAGCGGTCGAAGTCAGAAGAAGAAAACGGATCAACAGCGGCAAGCAGGCTTGGAATCGCTTCCTCATCGATTTGAACTCTCAGATTTTTGTTAGCGAGGTAGTGTCGATGCCGCACGTGGGTCGTCAAAGCCGGTGGGATTATTCCGCCCGTCATCCGGTTGGTCTGAGAAGCGGTACGGATCGTCGTGGCTGCGCATTTGGGCCAAGAGCAGTGCTTCCATCTCTGCTAGTTTTTCGCTATAGCTTGGATCGGTGGCGAGGTTCGTTTGGTTGGGCTTCGGAGTGGCTTTCGTTAGCGCAATCACATCGGAAACGTGGTGCTCGGGCAACAGTTCGTACGGGTTCTCAGCCAGATTGAAGAGCTGAGTCATTTTCACGCCGTCCTTCGTCGATTCGTACTTGATTAGTTTCCAATCACCCTTCTTGACGCAGCGCATGCCAGGCTTGTCGCCGCCGCAGTAGGCTCCGTAAAGCACATCACGGACCGCTTCCGTCTGGCCTTCGAGGACCGGTTTGAAACTGGAACCTTCGCAGGTATCGGGAGCTTCGATACCGCTGAGGTCACAGATCGTCGCCAGGACGTCGAGTAGGTAGATGTTACCCTTCGCGCGTGAACCAGGCTTGATGCCTGGACCTTTGACAATCAGCGGGACGCGGAAGGTATGCTCGTAAAGATTCTGTTTGCCCTGCAGCCCGTGGCGACCGATCGCCATGCCGTGGTCGGACGTGTAGACGATGTAGGTGTTGTCGAGCTCGCCCATCGACTCTAATTTCTCAAGCACTCGCCCGATCTGAATGTCGATGTTCTCGCTACAGGCAAACTCACGTCCCAGTTCATTGCGAATCGTGCGCTCATCGCGTTTATCCCAGACGCCACTAACCCTTACTTCATCTCGTACGTTCATGTCTGTATTGTTGAACGGATGAACTGGCAAGTAGTTTGCAGGTAGTGGCGGTTGTTTGGGATCCGCAGCGGGAAGAGTATTCTTGTCGCGGTGGTTCACCGCGCCGTATTTTTCGAGCAGTTCGGGTTTGCCGTCGCGGGTGTCGTGCGGATGAGAGAATCCGAAGTAGATCAGGAATGGATTGTTGTCGGTCGATCCTTGGCGATCTTCAAGATACGCGAGCACTTGCTCGGCGTGCCACGCGCTGCCGGTTTCGTCGGTGCCGCCTCGTTTGGTCGCATCGTGAACGACAGTGAATTGCTTATTGGCTGCCGCGTAGCTGTTCCCTCTCTTGCAGGTGCGCATCGTGTCGTAGCCTGCGCGATTGAAGACGGCTGCCATCGTGTGATTGGGCAAGTCGGTGGGCACGTACTTGGGATCGGCCGACAAAGGACTCCGCCCCGGCGTCGTCTTGTCGGGAATGTGCCAAAGCGTACGACCGGACATGACCATGTGCCTTGACGGAGTACAAACACCGCCGCACCATGCACCCATCTGATGCGCCGCATCAAAGACCATTCCTTCGGCAGCGAGACGGTCGATATTGGGGGTGTTCAGGATTGAGTTCGGTTCATAGGCCTTCAGATCAAAGGGCGATTGATCGTCGGCGATGATAAACAGAATGTTGGGACGGTCCGCAGCGGATGCGGTCGTGATGAACGTGAGCGCTAAGAATAGTGTGATGGATTTCATTGTGTTTCGATCCGTTGGTTGGGGATTGTTGGAGGGACTCAATATACAGTGTTTTGATTCAGTGTGAAATGAAATAGAGTTTGTTTGTCGTTGTGGCAATTTTGGGGGAACGTTTAAAGTTACACGATCGAGTCCGACCAGAGCTCCTTGGCTCTTCGCGTTCTCGTCGGCGCTCTTCCTACGCAACACATAGGCACATCATCCTGTTTTCCCTTCTCCAAAGGAGCCTACATGTCTGGAAGCGGTTTCATGAAGGGATGCGGGTTCGTCATCAGCGGAACATCGAAACCGTTCAATTCTGCGGGCGCAACGGGGGCCGAGTCTGCGCTGGGCTTGTAACGGCCGAAGAACCAGTAATCGTTATCTCTCTTACGCAGAAACACCGGCGCATCGGCGACGTTGTTCGGTCCGATCTGGCCCACAGGCTTCCCGCTGAGCCAGGCAGAGGATTGGTCGATCGTGATCAAATTCGCAGAACGCATTTCATCGAAGGATTTCATCGTGCTTCGAAGCGTTGCCTCCTTTGCCGTTGGCGTGGCAAAGCCATCTTCGAATTGGAGATTGGATTGATCGGCGACTGCCTGCTGCCAATCTCTTTGGCTGTCGATCACCCATGCGTCGTCGGCATGCAAAGTGGAAGCGATCGCTAGGCAAAAGATTACAAATGTGTTTCGCATGCGGCTCTTTGGGAGGGATTGAATTGACATTCAGGAAGGGGGAGGGTTCATAACGAGTACCCGATCAATTTTCCGATCCATACAGATCGATTTCCGCGACGCAGGCAAATCTTCCGTTACCGCTGTCCAGAGTTTTCAATTTCACATAGCGTGCCTTGACGGGTGTGAAGGCAACCACGCAATGTGCCGGCGGACTGGCAAACTCGACTGCGGCCACTTTGGTGAAAGATTGCAAGTCGTTTGAAATATATACCTCGAATTGAGAGAGAGTACCGGTGCCGATGCCGTCATTGCGGGCGCGACAGCCTAACCCATCGATTTGAGCGGTTTGCTGGAGATCAATCACCAACTCGTGGGGATGCGGAACGGTGGACGGTTTGAATTGCGTGTGCCACCATGTGTCGGGGTTCTCGTCGATCGTCGTCGCCGCCGTGCGGCCATTAAAAGCCGATTCACTACTGACCGTCACAACCTTCCAGCCTCGTTTGGGGAGTCGTTTGCCAGTCGGTTTCCGATCATGGAAGAAAACGGTCTCGCTATTTATTGTATTCGCCGCTGATCCCGCCTTGTTCTTTTTCACCCCCGGCACGACGGCTTTGAATGGAAATTCTTTCGATGGCGTGTGAGCTTCAATCATCCATTTTTTGAACTCCGAAACTTTCTCGGGGTATTGACTCGCTAGGTTCTGCTTCTGCGCAAGATCTTCTTTGAGATTGTAGAGTTCAATGGGATCGATGTCTGGATCTGCGTTTGAAGTCACCGGTTGCAAAGCTACCCAGTCGCCACGACGCAGGCCCCGTTTATCAGGACGATGAAGCTCGAAGTAAACATACGGATGCTTGGGTTGACTATTTTCGTTTCCCTTCAATAGCGGCACATAGCTGATCCCATCGATGTTCGGGGGTGGAGGCACACTCGCAAGCTCGCACGCGGTCGGCATTAGATCCCAGTGGGCGCCGATATGATCACTGCGTCGCCCAGGCTCAATCACACCTGGCCACCAAGCCACGAAGGGAACGCGGACGCCGCCCTCGTACATGTCACGTTTGATGCCACGTAGCGGGCCACTGTCTTGAAAGAAGCTCGGTTTCGCTCCTCCTTCTTGGTGCGGCCCGTTATCGCTGGTGAAAACCACCAGTGTGCGTTTATCAATTCCCAGTTCTTTCAGCAGATCCATGATGCCGCCCACATCTTTATCCATTAACGAGATCATCCCGGCATGAATCTTCTGCGGCTGTGGCCAGTTTTTGTCCTGGTACATCGTGTAACATGGTTCGTCCGCTGGGATCTCGAGGTGGGAGTGCGGAATGGTATAGGCCAGATAGAGAAAGAACGGTTTGTCTCTATTTTCTGAAATGAACGACCGTGCCTCGCGGGTTAGAAAATAATGACTGTAGCCCTCTGCGGTACCTTTCGCGCCGAGTTCGATCACCTCCTTATTCCGCCATACCCAGCCGGGGTAATAGTTGTGTGCGTGACGCTGGCAGTTGTATCCTGCAAAGAAATCAAAGCCCTGCTTCATGGGGTCACCCTCGCTGCCTGGAAAGCCCAATCCCCACTTGCCCACCAATGCGGTGACGTAACCCGCCTCTTTCATCTTTTCAGCGACGGTGATGGTTGCATCAGGGATCGGTAGTTGCCCGTTTTCTTGCGGGATTTCCGATCTGATTTCATGGTTGCCACGAATGAAGGTATGCCCGACATGGTGCCCGGTCATCAGTGCCGCACGCGAAGGGGCACAGACGGACGTGCCACTATAGTAGTCCGTTAGTAACAAGCCTTCCTGGGCCATCTGATCAATTCGTGGTGTCTGGATCATCTTCTGGCCGTAGGCGCCGATTTGGCCGTAGCCCAGGTCATCGCACATGATAAAGATGATGTTGGGTTTCGACGGTTCAGCGGCATACAGCCCACTGAATCCCAATGTCATACTCGCGATCAAGATACTGCATACATATTTATTCATCATTAACCTAACTCGTTCTGCATCGTTTTATTAGCCGTCTCAACTGACATACCAATCCGCTGCCATCAAACCGGACGCTGCTTATTGCTCTCTAAGATTGTAATCGATTCGGAGGGCGTTTGGTGCGAGATGCTTTCTTGCCGAGCTGCGGAAGAATCTCTTCCACGATGTTACCGACATGTGGATAGGGGTCCACGCAAGTTTTCCCTTCCGGCCAGACACGCACTTCGGAGCTGCCATTTCCGCCCAGAACGGGACGATTTTGTACGAGTGCCACCGTTAATCCGTTACGAGCCGCTGAGAGTGCTGCACAGGTGCCGGCCAATCCGCCTCCGACCACAATGAGGTCAAAGTTCCCGCCATCATCAGGATAATCCGGTAAACCAAGTAGCTTTCGGCGGAATGCAGTCAGCGCCGCACTTTCATTGCTAGGCTCAAAATCAACGTCCCTGCAAAACAGGATCGCTTCGCAGCGTCCTTCAAAACCCGTTAAGTCATGCAAGGCAATCGTTGCCTTATCCCCCACCGTCACGACATCGCCATCATGCCAATGCCATTCAGCGTTTTTGGTTCCCAAGGTTTCGGCGAGCGGCTTTCCGTTGATCAGTAGTTGGGATTTTCCCGGAGCGTCAGGCGCGTTCCGGGCGCGACCCAGTCACGAGCGCGCACCCACACCCGATAAGTGCCGCCCGAAGGGAACGTGACATCCGTCACCGCATCTTTGACAGGAGTCCCCAATCCATGCGCCAACAGGTAAGACGATCCCATCTGTCCATCGACTGCTGATCCAAATCCCATCCACCGTGCTCAGTAAACTGCTCGGCTTCCAGGAATACGAATTCGCCGCTGCCTCGATTATTCTCATCAGCGAATGATCGAGACCCCGCCAGGATAAACAATCCTGCGCCACCTGCCCGACCCATAAATCGGCGGCGGTTCGTTTGATTGGACTGATTTGCGTTGGTGTTTTTCAATGATCTCTCGAGAAGGATTCATCATATCCTATGGAGTCCTCATACGGTTGGGTTTACTAAAACACATACATCACCGAAGTCGTGGTATCGCTGTCGCTCGTTCTCCGAACCCAGTAGACACCGTTCGCGAATTGTATTTGATGATTCGTACTTTTCCTCGTCACTATGAACCGAAGTACTATTTCGGCGTTGTGCATACACAGTCAGCGCTGCAAATGCATGCCGAATGCGTAAAGTATGGCTAATGTCCATCACTCACGTCCGGCTCAGCCCAAACCAGGATGCCTGCACCCGACTGGGATAGTTCGAGAACCTTGTTCGGTCCCGAACGGACGTCGAAACGGCGGCGGAATAACAAGAGGGGACGATCAGTTGGGTGCTGTCTACTTTGACCGAATGGCATCCCTCCGCGGCTGCCCAGGCGTGGTTCCCAGTCTTTGGGGCGTGATTCTTCAATGACGGTCTGGTCGCGTCCAAGGCGAAACAGAGCCGGTAGGGCTGGTCTACTGGCACATACGCTTCGCATTTGTTCTCGCCATACCATTGGTCAATCTTTGCGACCACAGCAAATCGTAAAGGGTCATCGACTCGCAATTCACGAGCAACGGTACGTATGCCCGGCAATTAACGATTGAGGCTTTCGATTGCTACACCCATCTTCCAACAAGCCAGCCAAACAGCAACCGCAGCGATGGCGAGCAATAATGTCAAAAGGGAAATTTGGGGCCGCAAGCGTTTGGATGCTGCATCCATCCATCGTCATCAGAAACTATTTCACGTACAGCTTCGTGGCCCTTTCAAGCACGACGTCACTCAGTGGGCTGGGGGAGAAAGAAAATGGATGGGGAATCGCCACGAAAAACACGAAAATGCACAAGAATAGATGTGAGATGCGAATCCGTAAATGTCGAGTCGAAGGCTTCACAAAGCAAAGCTAAAAATGATCTAAAACACGATTCCAGTTTTTTGTGTCATCTCGTGTTTTTTGTGGCCAACAATCGTTCGTCATCAGAAACTTTTTCACGTACAGCTTCGTGGCCCTTTCAAGCACGACGTCACTCAGTGGGCTGGGGGAGAAAGAAAATGGATGAGGAATCGCCACGAAAAACACGAAAATGCACAAAAATGGATGCGAGATGCGAACCAGTAAATGTCGAGTCGAAGGCTTCACAAAGCAAAGCTAAAAATGATCTAAAACACTATTCCAGTTTTTTGTGTCTTCTCGTGTTTTTCGTGGCCAACAATCGTTCGTCATCAGAAACTTTTTCACGTACAGCTTCGTGGCCCTTTCAAGCACGACGTCACTCAGTGGGCTGGGGGAGAAAGAAAATGGATGGGGAATCGCCACGAAAAACACGAAAATGCACAAGAATAGATGCGAGATGCGAACCCGTAAATGTCGAGTCGAAGGCTTCACAAAGCAAGGGTGCATGACCGGGTTTGTGGGGAAGATTGGCCTGGGCTCAAATTAACATGGGATTTACAATAGGAGACGTGCAGCCCGGAAGGCTGGGAGTTTTAGAGAACACATTTTAGGTAAATTGCCATGGAATCGGCCTCCAACAGTCCCTCGGCGGACGAAATTGCTAGCCTCGTTG
>NZ_SJPY01000011.1 GCF_007860185.1 Novipirellula aureliae | reverse complement strand
TGAGGTTCGCCAGGGATTTTGTCCAACCGAGTTTTTGATCGAGCTGATAGAAGGCGATCAGTCCGCCATCGGAGGATAGATTCTCCTCGACTTGCTCAAATTCGATCGGTTTATTGTCCCAAAAGCCCAAGACAAATTGCTGCGCAGACTGTAAACTCATGAAGGGTCTTCCTTGTTTGTCGAAAGTGCTTTGTTGTTAAACACTTAGACGCAAGAAAGGCCCTTTTTGTTTGGTGTCTCGTGAATAATCCGGGTTAGCGGCCTGTCGATTTAATCGGTTTGACACGATTTATTGTTTAACGCTAAGCCATAGGCGACCGCTCATGGAAAAGCTGGCGCCTTCGGCTAAGCGTTAAACGATTAAATCGACAGGCCGTTAGCCACGGTTCACACGACAAATCACGCAGCCGTGGCTATCGCCAAAACGGCTAATGAATCATCCGGGCTAGAGCCAAAAACCTCTCCAAGGGCGACAAAGTGTCCAGTAGTCCATCCTGTATTTATGCGATAGCCCCCGTGATACCAGCTGCTATGCTGTTTATCATGAGCACAATGATGTATCAATCTTTACTCGCCGCAGCATTCTTTGTGGTCGGCACAGCCACACAATGGTGTGCCACGCGGACATGGCATGCTGCTCCGAATGGCAAAGATGCCTGGTAATTAATGCGATAGCGAGCCTCGGACCACGAACCTGAACTGCTTGAAAGATTGAAGAGGCTTTTTTTGAATTTGATACCGATGGGCTCGGCTTAGTGGAAACAGTAGGACCTTGTACGATACGCTGCGATGTAGTTGTTTTCATCGCTTAAGATTATTTTGAGAGAAAATTTTAGACTAGGAATACTGATAATGGTCAAGAACATGGTTCTATTGGGAACGCTCGGGATTGCGTTTCTTGCACAGGGTGCTGAGCCCGCGTATCGGCGTGGAATGACGATGACGAAACCCTCTGAGCGGTGGCAGGATGCGTTGCCGGCCGGTAACGGGCAGGTGGGTGCACTCGTCTATGGCTCCGTGGATGCGGAACGCATATTGTTCAATCACAACGAGCTTTGGGTCGGCGGGCGGAACGATGACCTTCCGGATATGTCAGGCGAGTTGGATGTGGTGCGGAAGCTGATGCTAGCGGGAAAATATTCCGAAGCCAACGGATATTATTCGTCAACCATAAGAAAACAGGGGTTCAAGGGATCCAACGCACGCTGCCATCCGGCCTTTGATATGCTCGTTACGACGGACACGGAGACGAAGGCCGAGGACTATGCTCGTACGGTTGATTTTGAGACCGGTGAGATCGAGGTGGCATGGAGCGCTGGCGATTCTCGCTTTTCCAGAAAGCTGTTTGTCTCGATTCCGGATGATGTTTCCGTGATGTCGATCACGGCTGATAAGTCGGGGAACGTAAACGGTCGTGTTACCTTGGATATTCACGACTTGAAAGACTCCTTGGACCGGAGAGGTAGACCTACGAAACCGGGATTTACGTATAAGACCATCGTGGATGGCGACTTTGTTGAATTTCGCGCGGATGGTTCCGACGGTGGGGAGTTTGGTGGTGTGTTGCGCGTACTCAACACAAACGGAAAGGTGGACGCAAGCGATGGGGGCATTCAATTTTCCGGAGCGGATGAGGTGGTTCTGATGATTGGATTCTTTGCGAATGAACCAAGCAATACCGCTGTACCGCGTTTGAAAAAACAGCTGGGTGCGTTATCCGGTTCCTATCAGGAACTGTTTAGCCGTCACGCGAAGATGCACCGTGCGAAATTCAATGCTATGGAGCTCACGCTGACCAGCAATCTGGATACCTCGAATGAACAATTGCTTCTGGATGTTCGTGAGAATCCAGCGTCCAGGGAATTGGTTCAGAAGCTGTTTGACTATGGGCGTTATCTTTTGGTTTCCGGTAGCCGCGGCGGCAGTATCCCGATGGGGCTGCAGGGCATTTGGAACGGGGATTACTATCCGGCGTGGAATGGGTTGTACGGTATCAATGAAAACCTACAGATGGCCTATTGGCAGGCGTTGCCCGGCAATATCGAAGATTCCATGATGGCGTTTTACGACTACTTTGATGCCCACCTGGATGAATTTCGGTACAACGCAAAACAGCTATGGGGGTGCCGAGGAATTTATATTCCGCCGTTTATGTCTCCCGACTCGGGCGTGTTGCATCATACGTCACCGCATGTGATTCATTGGACGGACGCCGCTGGGTGGCTGGCCTCCTTTTACTATGACTATTATCTCTTTACCGGCGATGAGGAATTCCTGAGAACCCGCGCGGTTCCCTTCATGAAAGAGGTTGCCCTGTTTTATGAGGATTACATCGTGAAAGGTGAGGACGGGAAAAACATGCTCTTCCCGTCGCAGTCTCCGGAAAACGTAGCCAGCAACATGATGAGGGATCGAGTCAAGGTACAGATGAACTCGACGATCGCGTTCGCGATTTCCAAGGAGGTCTTTACCAATCTCATCGAGGCCTGCGAGCTGCTCGATATCGAGCAGGATGGTGTGAAACGCTGGAAACAGATGCTTGCCGACATGCCGGAGTATCAGGTGAACGAAGACGGCGCGATCTGCGAGTGGATGCATCCCGATTTCAAAGATAATTACGAGCACCGCCATCAATCACATGTTTATCCGGTATTCCCTGGCACAGAGGTGACCGAAGAATCAAATCCTGAAATCTATGAAGCCTGCCGAGTGGCGATTGAGAAACGTTTGGTGATCGGACTGCAGTCTCAGACTGGTTGGTCGATGGCTCACATGGCGAATGTTTACGCCCGCCTCGGGGACGGGAAGCGTGCAATGGATGCACTGAATATTTTAGCGAGCAACTTTGTTGGCGAAAACCTGTTTACCTATCATGACGGCTTGCGAGACGTGGGTGTAAAAACAAGAGCCGTTGCCCCGTTCCAGATCGATTCCAATTGTGGTATTCCGGCGGCGGTGATTGAGATGCTGTGTGGGTCCACTGCCAACATGCTGCGCATCCTTCCGGCGCTGCCGACCGAGTGGTCGACGGGTGAGTTCGATGGCATGCTGACGCGCACCGGTGCCCGCGTATCGATGCGCTGGGATATGGAAACGAAGTCGATTGAACTAACATTGACCGCCATGCGCGATAACGAGTTCGACCTCAAGTTCCCGGGTGAAGTCTCTCAGCTGACCGCCAGTAGCCCCGAAGCGGTAAGCGATTCAACCTACGGCAACCGCTACCGTTCTGTGAATTTGAAAAAGGGCGATGAACTGAAATTGAGCGTTGAACTGGGAGACGTTTCCTTTGTCAACCATCCATAACCCGTCTCAAAGGCCACAATTCGCTGTATGGTTTTACTAGCTCATGCTCAAGGAAATGGGGGCTTTAGGCCTCCATTTCCAGCTTATTGTGATTCAACAATGAAGCCTAATTGAAGTAGTAGAAATGAGAACTTTAAGAACAACCGTTAACTTCATTGTGCTCTTATTGACCGTCAATGCAACGACGCCCATTCAGGCACAACCCGGCTATGCTGGCGAGTGGAAAAAAACTCGTCTTTACGGTCATACGTCTGCTTCTAGTGGATTTACTCAGAAACAATATGAGTTTATCAGGGATCACCACGAGATTTTCTGTTTTGAGAAAACACATTTGAACCGTAGGTATGGCAATCCCTCACATGAGAAATCCAGTATGGATGAGGCGGCTCATTTAAAGTCGCTCAACCCAAGGTGTAAACCTATCACAATCTATAGTATCCGGAGAGCTTATCCAGCATGGAATGAATCAACAAAAGAGGCACTCGCAGTCCACCCGGAGTGGGCAACTAAAATAGGTAACGGTAAATACGATTGGGATCTCAACAATTCTGCACGCAATGACTGGTATGTTGAAACGATGAATACCCTTGTGGACAGTAGTGAACTTGAGGGGGTTTTTATCGATGGCCTTGAGGGGGTTTACAGCAGGAATGGGGAGCAGGCAAAAAGCATTATGGAGCGGATGCATGGATTGTCACTGATGAATGGATTTAATCCCAAGGGAGAGACAAGTTTCAAGACTGGCCCGGACTTTCTTGAGCATTGTGCTGGTGTATTTGTAGATAGCTGGTTCAGAAGAGAACTGGATACGAAGGACGCAGCGCAAATGATGATCGACACTTGTATGACCGTACCAAACGATAAGGTTATGATTCTTTTTTCGGCTAATGACAACGACGGCATCTGGGGTACCGACCATACTTTTAGTCATGCGGCCTATCTAATTGTAGCTCATGAAAACACCTATTATCGTTGGGCTGGAAATGGATTATGGGGCGCAGATGTATTAATGGAGTACCATGAAGACTTTGATAAAGAAATGGGAAAACCCTTAGGCAAAGCTGTCAAGGATGGATATGTCTATACCCGGAAGTTTGAACATTGTTTCGTTACCTTGGACCTTGAAAAGGTTACATCATCCATAGCGTGGGGGCAAAATAATGATGACGTGTCACCCAAAGGCAAAGCATCTCAATCGTCTACCGATTTTCCCCAGTGAACCGTTCCACTTTTTAGTACCGCTTGTTGTGAGGAAAGCCGAAGGTTTCATCGATAAAGCAACATGCGTGCGACGTTTGATTTCTCTGGCCTGTCGTTCGAGCATGTTGGTGGTTCGCATTCTCCGACGGGTTCTTCGGGTAGCTGAAAGACGGTCAAGCCTTCAAGGATATTATATTCAGCCCCGTTGTGAACTTTGGCGCGGCGTGTTTGTAGCGTTCGACGAAGCCTCTGAGTTCTTCGTCAAGAAGTATGGTTGAAGCTTTTGCCGCGGAACGCCGCCTGAACCATGAAGTAGAAACCAAAAACGACTGAAAACCAGTCAACCGCGAACGATTTAAGTCAAATATTACACTCAACAAAAAAGGTCACCATGAAAACCGCCACGCCTCAAACCGAACAAACACAATCAAATCAATCTCGAAAAGTAGTTTTCGGAGGTCGTCTGATGTCAGTTTTGTTTTCCTTGCTTGTTATGCCGGCACTAGGTTACGGCCAGAGTGCCACATCCACTACCGAGAACCGTGATGCTTATGCCCATAAAAGCTATGGCATTTTCGTTCATTATGGTTCGATGACGCCCTATCCTGATGGCTCTCGTTTAAAAAACGTCGATGAGGCGGCGGATAATTTTGATGTGCAAGGGTTTGTGGACGACATCGCTAAAATGAGTCCAGAATATCTTATTTTCACTGCATGGCATCTTTGGCAGGAACCATTGTACCCCAGTGCTAAGATGACCCAATGGAGAGGTGAAGATCATAGCTCTCGACGAGATGTATTGCAGGAACTATTAGATGCCTGTGATGCGAAAGGTATCGATGTCTATTTTTATATTCAACCTTCGGAAGCTCATAACTATACGGCTGCAGATCAAGCTGCGGTTGGCTATGTTGATAGAAGCACGAAAACAGAAACCTACAACAATTTCCTCAATGAGATGATCGCCGAAATCACAGATCGCTATAAGACACAATTTAAGGGATTCTGGTTTGATAAAGGCTTGTCCTATCGTTGTACAAATACAAAACGTATAGGGGAAACGATTCGAGCCATCATGCCGGATGCCGTTCTGATCGCTAATACGTTCGCTAACGAGAGCGCAGATTATGGCGCGCTTGAGACAAAGAATCCTAAAGTTACTTTCGGAAGAGATGGCTACACTGTTTCGATGACAGATGAGGAAAGTTGGCCTGGCTACGAGAGATCGATTTCTTTTGTTTCAGACCGAAGTTGGGTTGCGGAACCAAGAGGAAAGATTCGTTACACAAGTGAGCAGATGTATAAATTCACCGTTCTGCAAGCTGGAGTTAACGAAGAAGGTGGTGGCGTGGCGTGGGCAATTGGCCCCTACCCAACGAAAACGATATCTTGGAATTCCGGGGTACTATCCGGTATGACAGATTTAGGAGCCATGATTGATGCAGTGGGTGAGTCGATTAAAGGCACCGTCCCAAGTGATTCATGGCCAACAGCGGAAGGAACAACGATCCGTGATTTGGATTGGGGCATTGCAACCCGATCAGCTGATGGTAACGATGAATATCTTCACGTATTGAAATCGCCTTCTGGAACCACTCTAACCATTGATGCACCAGCTGACGGTAGAGAATACAGCTCTGCAGTTAACTTACGGACAGGCAACGCTTGCGGTTTTTCTCAGACATCAAGCCAGGTAAAGATAACCCTCGACGCCAGTGATTCATGGGACTCGGTGGACACCGTCATTAAGCTGATCGTAGAGAATCAACCACCCGCGTCGACGGCGGATTCTGCCTCTGAGAACCTATCTGAAAAATCGAAATGAGCCGATGGCGTTCGTTGGGTAGCTAAAAGACGGTCAAGCCTTCAAGGATATTTTATTCAGCCCCGTTGTGATCTTGGCGCGGCGTGTTTGTACCGTTCGACGAAGCCTCTGAGTTCCTCATCGAGAAGTGCGGTTGAAACTTTTGCCGCGGAACGCCGCCGGAACCATGAAATAGAAATCAAAAACCAAGCAACCGCGAACGATTAAAGTCTAAGAATACTCCAACCGAAGAGTCACCATGAAAACCGCCACACCTCAAACCGGACAAACACAATCAGATCAATCTCGAAAAGTAGTTTTCGGAGGTCGTCTGATGTCTGTTTGGTTTTCCTTGCTTGTTATGCCGGCACTAGGTTACGGCCAGGATGCCACATCCACGACCGACAACCGTGATGCTTATGCCCATAAAAGCTATGGCATCTTTGTACATTATGGTTCGATGACACCATATCCTGATGGCTCTAAACAAAAGAATGTCGATGGGGCGGCGGATAATTTTGACGTGCAAGGATTTGTGGACGACATCGCTAAAATGAGTCCAGAGTATCTTATTTTCACTGCATGGCATCTGAGGATGCATCCATTATACCCCAGTGCTAAGATGACTCAGTGGAGAGGGCAAGGTCATAGCTCTCAGCGAGACGTATTGCAGGAATTATTAGACGCCTGTGACGCGAAAGGTATTGATGTCTATTTTTATATTCAACCTTCGGAGGCTCATAACTTTTCTCCTGCAGAACAAGCAGCGGTTGGTTATATTGACAGGAAAACGAAAACAACCATCTACAACAACTTCATCAATGAGATGATCGCCGAAATTACAGATCGCTATAAGACACAATTTAAAGGCTTCTGGTTTGATAAAGGTTTGATCTATGGTTGTACCGATACGAAACGTATAGGGGAAACGGTTAGAGCCATCATGCCGGATGCCGTTCTAATAGCTAATGGCTTTGCTAACGAGAGTTCCGATTTCGGTGCGGTTGAGGTCAAGTCAGTTGCCGCCAATTTCAAAGGTCTAGGTGGTTATTCAGGTGCGGACAAATCCGATGAGGAAACTTGGCCTGGCTACGAGAGGTCGGTTTCTTTTGTTTCCGACAGAAGTTGGTCTGCTGAACCAGGAACGATTCGTTACACAAGTGAGCAGATGTATAAGTACACCGTTCTGCAAGCTGGAGTTAACGAAGAAGGTGGTGGAGTGGCTTGGGCAATTGGTCCCTACCCAACGAAAACTATTTCTTGGAATAAAGGTATACTATCCGGCATGACAGGTTTAGGAACCATGATTGATGACGTGGGCGAGTCGATTAAAAGTACAGTCCCAAGTGATTCATGGCCAACAGCTGATAAAACAAATATCAGCGATTTGGATTGGGGCATTGCAACCCGATCAGCTGATGGTAACGATGAATATCTTCACGTATTGAAATCGCCTTCTGGAACCACTCTAACCATTGATGCACCAGCTGACGGTAGAGAATACAGCTCTGCAGTTAACTTACGGACAGGCAACGCTTGCGGTTTTTCTCAGACATCAAGCCAGGTAAAGATAACCCTCGACGCCAGTGATTCATGGGACTCGGTGGACACCGTCATTAAGCTGATCGTAGAGAATCAACCACCCGCGTCGACGGCGGATTCTGCCTCTGAGAACCTATCTGAAAAATCGAAATGAGCCGATGTTCATTTCAGTTGACGGAGAATGAGGCGGGTCATGGCGAGGTGAATCGAACCAGTGGCGTAAGCAGCATTCTTCGAGTACCATCCCCACCGATTCTTCTAAAGAACCTTTCCTAAAGAAAAAACATGAGAAACCTAATACAGTGTCTATGCGTGGTGCTGTTGTCCACTTCGTCGCTCTATGCTCAGCCCAAACCCAACGTGGTGTTGATTCTGGCGGACGACCTAGGCTGGCAAGACTTGAAGTGCTATGACGTCGACGCCCCATCGGCCTATGACACACCGAATCTGGATGCCTTTGCAAAAAAAGGTGTAATGTTCTGGCAGGCCTATTCGCCTGCACCGACCTGTTCGCCGTCTCGCTGTGCCATATTGAGTGGGAACCATCCGGCCCGGGCCCAGAAGACGCACGTGGTGGGCGGGCGTCCGCCGGCCCCGCGTAATAGTCGCTCGCGGATGATTGATCCTTGGTACAGCGGTCGGATGCCGGAGGACACGTTCACGCTCGCACGAGCGATGAAAGCCAACGGCTATACATCAGGGCATGCGGGCAAATGGCACATTGCAATCAATCATTCTGCTTTCCCACAGCCAGCGGATGTGGGATTCGATTACACTCGTTCGACTCGAGGTGCACACAGCTCGCGAGGCATGGACAACCGTCTCAGCGGTTTTGCCACGACGGCGAAGGATGATCCCTATCGCCTGGACGCGAACGGTTTTCCTTACCACCAAAATAATGAGGATGCCTTAACGTTTCTACGCGAAAATAAGGATAAACCCTTTTTCCTCTACTACTGCACCTGGTTGGTCCACTCACCGATTGTTACACGCAATGAGGCCTTGCTGAAGAAGTATGCCGAGCGAATGGGTGTAGAACCACAGCCACAGAACGACAAGAGCATGATAGGGCAGAAGAATCCCTTCTACGGGGCGATGGTTGAGTCTCTCGATTATTATGTCGGGCAGGTTTTCCAATATTTGGAAACCACCGAGGATCCGCGGTGGCCGGGTCATATGCTGAGCGAAAATACCTACATCATCTTTGCCTCCGATAACGGAGGCGTGAAAGGCTACACGGACAATACACCCTTGGATCGAGGGAAATCCTCTGCGAAAGAGGGTGGTACCCGCGTGCCAATGATGATCGTCGGCCCTGGCATTTCGGCAGGCGTGCAATCCGATGTACGGGTGAACGGCCTTGATTTCTATCCGACCATTCTTTCGTTGACAGGTTCGCAACGGCCGGAGGGCAAGAATCTTGATGGCTGCGACCTGGCACCACTCCTGTTGGGTGACCCCAAAGACCCGACGATGGTTAAAGATACCAATGGTTCGGTGCGTGACACAACGATGTGGCATTTCCCGCATGGCAATAGTTTGGAAAGCACATTGATTGTCGGCGATTATAAGTTAATCCGAAACTATGACCACGTGAACAACGATGGGACACCTGAACTCGAAGTTTTCCAGCTCTATCGAACCGAAAATGGAAAACGAGTGCGGGTGGATATTGAAGAGGCCAATAACCTAGCCGCGAAGATGCCGGAAAAGGCGGCCGCAATGAATGCTCGGCTAACCGAAATACTGACCGAGATGGACGCGAGCTATCCGTACTATAACCCCTCGAATAAGACGATGCCCGGACAGTCTTCGGTATGCACCGTCAATTCTCATAAAGCTACCGGGAATTCGGTCGAATTCGTCTTTACTGAAAACGGTGCCAAAGTGGTGCGGGCGGATCTGCTCTATACGCTCAACGGCGGCAAAACGCATGAGGAATGGTTTCGGACGACGGCCACGTTGAAGGACAGTACGACGGCATCCGTCGAACTGCCGGCCGGGACGACGCACTATTATCTGAACTTGGTTGACGAAAACAATTTCTTGGTCAGCTATCCAGAGGTTGGACAAAACGGGGCCTATTCGAATCAGGCGATCCCTGCGAACTAGTGCCCTTTGGAGGGGGGAGAAGCACTTTAGTTGACAACATTAGCCGTTTGGACGTTGGCTCCGTTTTTTCAACAGAACCGTGGCTAACAGCCCAAACGGCTAACTTCAAAAACAAATCTGGTTGAAGCACAAGAGATGATAGGTACACACTCCTAACGAAGCCCCTCCACGGTACCGTTGCCGATACATGAAAAGAATGAGATGAAAACATTACTACGATTGTGCGTTTGTGTGATCGTGTCTGTTTCGGTTACAGCAGTGTCCGGGGCACAACCAGAAAAACCGAACATCCTACTGATCATGGTGGATGATATGGGATGGTCGGATATCGGATGCTACGGAGGGGAAATCGAAACGCCCAACATTGACTCCTTGGCGAAAGGCGGTGTGCGATTCCGTCGCTTCTTCAATAATGCCAAGTGTGGAGCGACTCGGGTCAGCCTGTTGATGGGACGTTCCAACGTCGGAGCATCGCAACGTACCTACAACAATCCGACGTTGGGGCATGTGTTGAAGCAGGTCGAATATCACACTTATGCCTCTGGGAAAAATCACTCCACGATCAATCTCGTTGATCGTGGCTTCGACCGCTATTACGGGCTGCGGGATGGAATGTCGAACCATTTCAACCCCGGATTACAGCGAGAAGGCGAACCCGTTCCCGGCAGCAAGGAAGGTAAGATACGCTACTGGTGCGATGAAGAACTGACCTTCGAAACCACAGACCCGAAGTATCAGCATTATTTCCCCCAAGGCTTTTATTCGACCGATGCCTTTACTAGCAAGGGGCTCGAGTATTTAGACCAATGGAAAAGGGAAGAAACCGGGACCCCCTTCTTTCTGTATCTAGCCTACACCGCCCCGCACTATCCACTGCAGGCTTGGCCAAAAGATATTGCCAAATACAAAGGGACCTACGATGTTGGTTACCAGGCTATTCGTCAGGCTCGGTATCAAAAGCAGGTGGACATGGGACTGGTTGACCCGGAACAATGCCCGCTCTCACCGGCAACGCACGCGGACTGGTCAGCAATGAATGCCAAAGAGCGATCGGATCAGGCAGCCCTGATGGAGATCCATGCCGCGATGATTGACCGTGTCGATCAGAGAATCGGAGATGTCCTGGATAAACTCAAATCGATGGGCGTCTTTGACAAAACACTGATTCTGTTCTGCTCGGATAATGGCGCTGAAAAAGTAGGCACGCGGAAGGTTCCCGAAAACGCAGGCGAGGTCGGTACGTACTTGTCGATAGGCAGTAGCTGGAGCAACGTTGCCAACACGCCGCACCGCATGAGCAAATTGAGCGCCTACAATGGCGGTTCACGAACTCCCATGATTCTTCATTGGCCCAATAGAATTAAGAATCCGGGTCGTTTCACGGATAAATTCGCACACGTTTCCAACGTCATGCCAACCTTTTTGGAAATTTCAGACGCGGAATATCCAGAAACATTCAATGGAGTCTCTGGGCGGGAAATCCTCGGAGCCAGCTTTGCCGACGTGATCGATGACCAGCCGATCGAACACCAAGACACAATCTATATGAACCGAGGCGGACAGTCGTTCATCATCGATGACGGTTGGAAACTGGTGACCGAGGACGGGAAAAATTGGAGTCTGTATAATCTTAATAAAGAGGAGACAGAAATCACCGACCTATCCCAGGCTGAACCCGAGCGATTCAACACTCTGCTCGCAAAGTACCAAGCATGGAAAGACTCCATCAAATAATCCTACAAGCGAATGAAACCAATGATTGAAAAAAGTTTGAGAGAAAGAACAAGATACCTATTCCTTTTGTGCGGAGCATGTGCCCTGCCCTTGTTTCATGCTACCGCAGCCGTTCCAAATGCAGTCCCCACACAGCGAGTCAACAGCTGTGTGGTCATGGACGCCTCCGAAGGAAAGGTGGAGGGATCGCATTATCGCTGGGACTTTGACTTGACGATCCCCGGTCGCTATGTGGTTCAACTGATCGGCCCGGTTTCCAACGCTGACGGCGATGCGAAAGTCCGCGTGACGGTGGACGGCAATTCGTTTAGCGATTCGCTGAAGAAAGTTTACATGATCGAAGATGGAATCGTATGGCAAACGACCAAGGCAATTGATCTAAAATCTGGCACACATCACCTTTTGGTTCAGTCGGAACTGGGGCCCACGACGGTTCGCCTCGCTTCCGAGGCCTATGAAAAGAGCCGTATCCACACCAGCTCGAACAAGTACTACGAGCCCTGGCTTAAAATGCATCTCTCGGCGGAAAAGCAAGCAGCCCTTGCCCGTCACAAACAGAATCGCTTTGGCATGTTCATTCACTGGGGTGCCTATTCCGTTGCGGGCGGCAGCTGGAAGGGAACCAGGATCGAACAGTCAAGAATCGCAGGCCCGCGCGTGGCAGAATGGCTGATGTTCACGTTTAACATTTCCCGCGCCGAGTATCGAGAATTCGCCAAACGGTTCAATCCCGATAAGTCTTTCGCCGAAAACGTCGCTAAGCTTGCCAAGGATACGGGAATGAAGTACGTCGTGATCACTGCCAAGCATCACGACGGATTCGCGCTGTTTGATTCAACTTGTTCTGATTTTGATGTCGTTGATGCTTGCCCCTATGACGGAGATCTGATCAAAGAGCTATACGATGCCTGTCGCGCGGAAGGACTGGACTTTGGCGTGTATTACTCGCATGGTCGTGACTGGGCCGATGGCGCGGACGCCAACTACACCAACGTCAAAAAAAACCGCGACGCCTTGGGGGTTCCCACCCGGCCAAACGGCAAAAACCTATGGGACCCCAGCCCCAACCCCTATAAAGACTACCTACAAAACAAAGCCTATCCGCAGGTCGAAGAACTGATCAAGCTGATGCCGGAATTGAGCTTGATTTGGTTCGACGGCGAGGACTTGATCACCGAAGATCAGGCCTTCCGTTTCTACAAAATGATCTACGATCTCAATCCTAACATCATCGTTAACCGTCGCATTGGCTACGATTTTGGCGACTACGTCGACGCTGGCGACAACAAGACACCGGACGGAAGCGACTTGGCTGCAAAACACTTCGAAACCTGTGGTACCGGGAATCACTCCTGGGGTTACAAAGCCCATGACAACAATTGGAGAAGTTCCAATCAATTGCTTCGCAATTTCGTTGACATCGTCTCCAAGGGCGGCAACTACCTGCTCAATATTGGACCGGACGGCGAGGGACGCGTGCAGGAACCGTGCGTGAAGAATTTCCAGGAGATGGGGGACTGGGTGAAAACCAACTCAGAGGCTATCTTTGGGACGACGCGTTGGACTATCTTTAGCGAAGGAGTCAGCAAGGTACAGAGTGACTCATCCCTTTCCACCGAGTTCTGGTTCAGCGCCAAGGACGACACGGTTTACGCGATGTCATTGGCCCCGGCCGAAGGTCGCGTGCAGATCCACGCCTTGAACGAATCCGCAGGCCAGGTGAGCCAAGTACGATTGCTCGATGGAAATCAGAATCTACCGTGGACGCAGAACGCCGAGGCGCTGGAAATCGATTTCGGCAGTGTTGCCACCGGTCCAAACGGATACGCGGTTGCCGTGACGATAAAGTAGCGAGAGATTGGTTGCTATCGGGAAATGTTTCGCCAACGAATCTGTAATCGTCCACCAGCACCCGTCGGTGCGGTGGGGTTGACCATTTCTTGAGGTGGCGACGGGCTCGATGCTTTTGTTTGCGGTTTACTCATCCGGGCCGTCTCGGTGACGACGACCCTAAAGTCGAACGCCACCACTGGAAGACGCGAAGCGTCGTAGCCCGAATGAAGTCAGCAAGCAGTTGCTTGATGCAATTGACCGAGACTTCGATGCAAAGGCTTGATCGGAGTGCTCGTTGAAGACGATTTTATTTCTCCAGTGATATGGTTTCCAATTCCTTCCCGTTCTCATCGATCAAACGGAAAACAGCCTGGGGATGGCCATTCACCTTGCGGAAGGTAAATTCACCGAAGCCCCATGAGCGGCCTGGGTAGCCAAAGAGCTGATCGTCTTTGTTCTCTCCGTATGCTTCCGGTCCTGGAACCCCGCCAAGAGTCCCGACTTCAAGCTCATAGATTTTCTTATTTCCAGGCCGTGGCATGGAAAAGCCTCGCGCACCGTGGCGATCCCCCGAGAGAAGGACGACAAGCGAATCACTTTTCTCATCAATCCACTGAAAGATCTCTTCGCGTCCTTCAGTGTCCCAGGTTCCCCAGCTGTCCTTTCCGTTGGAGATATAATCGCTCCACATCGTGCCGCCGCTGATGATAATAAACGGGGAAGTGGATTGGCTGATTTGATCTTTCAGCCAACTCATCTGCACGTTGCCTAGGAATGAATTCTTTTTTCCTCGCTGGTCATGGTCCCGGCAAGATCGTGTATCGAGTGCAATGTAGTGCACCGGGCCAAAATGGGTTTGGAAATAGATCCCCTGACGTTCGGTGTCCCGTTCCGGATTATTCCATTGCGTTTTCCAAGTCTTTCGCAATCCATCGACATCGATCGGCCTTTTGCTATTGGTGCGAGCGCCCGACGTATCATTCCCCCAATAATCATGGTCGTCCCAGGTAGCAGAAACGGGGACATGCGCCGTCAGTTTCTGAATGGGCGATGAAAGGTTACGAAGCATATAATCCGTATTGATCAACCCGAAGTCATCTTTGCGGCCATCGACGGCGGAATCGCCGATCAGCAACATCGCGCGGCTACCTCGCTCCTGAATCAAGTGCATCAAATCGGGACGATACATCCCTACTTTATGAAAGTCGCCACCGAACGAGATTCGCCAAGGCTTTTCCGTCAGCTCGGCTGGAGGCGTGACAAAACGTCCCTCTCCTAAGTTCCTGTCTTTTGCGTCGACAACTTGATAGGTATAAGCGGTATCCGGTCGAAGACCTTCGCAACCAACGCACAAAATCCGCTCCGTAGCAGCGGACGCGTAAGTCTTCGAAACACCCGATCCTTCCTGAATGACCGTCACCCGAACTGCAATCGGTTCGGGTAAGTGCATCCAAACCGAAACGCTTGTCGACGTAACATTGCCCAGCATTGGACCACCAAGTTTCCAGCGGTTGAAGCTTCGACAAACTTCAGCCAAATCATGCTCAGGATTCTTACCGGTCAATGCTTCTCGGCAGGCAATATAAAAATCCTGCACTTCTTGAGGTTGCTTCCTGTATTGGTTCATGATCCGCAGATCGATCTCCAACGTTCCCTTGTGCGCATCCCCCAGTGACACCAGGTCCGGTACCGAGGGGGTCTCCTGTCCAACCGACAAAGAAGGAGCGCCAAGTGCCCCACCTACCGCTGCGCTGGTGTACTTGAGAAACTGCCTTCGTTGCAACTCTGTGCTATCTGACATTATCATAACCTTAATTAAAAAATGTAATAAACAACTTCTTCTCATCGCAAATTGGTGTGAGTCGTCCGGCAGAACCTACCCGGCGACACCGCGGGAAACCTCAATCATTTTCAGTGGCAATGCTGAGTTGTTCCCTCGGCTAAATACCAAGTTCACTCTCTTCATCAATCGTTCGATCGGTGCCCCCAAACAATCCTCGGATAGTGGCAGATGATACCAGTCCACTGGCGTTCGTTTCCCAGCGTCTTCCATTCCTCCCACAAGATTGACATTTCACCTACCTTCTCTGGATACTTTCCTACCAAATCATTCAATTCGGTCGGGTCATCGACAACGTTGTAGAGTTCCCACGGTATGTCTCTGCTGGATTTCGGCTTCACCCCTTTCCAATCCTCTTCGCGAACCGCTTTCGATCCGATCCGATCCGATCCGATCCGATCCGATCCGATCCCAGCACAGCAAAGCACGCTCGGCTTGCGTCTCTCCTTTTAGCACGGGCAAGAATGAAATACCGCTCGCTTTCATGACAACAATATAACACCGATACCATCTCGCTACCAACTTAAAACGGGCCTCTACTTAGCACCTTTTTCCAATGTCGCCTGCTAGGTTGAGTTGATCACCGGTATCAACGAGATCGCCCTTTCAAACTTCGGGTAAATCTCTTTCTGCTCCACCGTCAGCTTCTCTAACCGGATTGGACATTGCTCTTCCCAGTCATGACCGATGTCGTAAAACAGCCCATTCTTGTAAAGCTTGTATTTGTGATCGTGCACCCAGACGAGTTCTTCCTCGCCCAATTCATCAGGAATCCAGCTCCATGATTTCGGCCAATCATATTGAAAAATCCAATCCCGTGGTTCGCCTGGTTCGCCCTTGCATCGCGACCAAAAAGTCTTCCCATCGAGCTTGACCTCCGGCAACTCCACGCCGCCAATTTCAGCTAGCCCGGATTATTCACCGGAGTAAAAACATTCGTCCTAACTTGTTTAGTAACCATCAGCTCGGACAAACCTGCTGAAAACACACTGTACGACAGCCTTTCCAGGCTGTCGCTGATTTCGACGGCCTAGAAAGGCCATCGTACTTTTTCGATGAATTAACCGGGCTGTTCAAGACCAGAATATTCATTGTGACAAAGTAGATGCGAGGAAGCGCGCAGCAGATTCGAGGTCGCCTATTCCTCTCCTGATTTGAAATCAACGGCAGGCTCTAGCATCAAAGTTTGGTATGATGTATTCGTATTGTGCGCAGCTCTTTTTTTCAAAGCGCAATGACATCATGACCGGCCCCCTGATCTCTGTAGTCACACAAGAAAAGTCTCTTCAAGGGGTCGATCGTGAGTTTGGGAAGTGGGGCAGCATTTATCCTTCAATAGGTCACTGGGAATTTCGATGATAGAGAATGATCAAATGTCTGACCAACCGATTCGCGTGATGCTCATCGAGGATCATCCAGCCTATCGTGAAGTCGTTGAAATCGCGATCAGCCGTGAACCCGACTTTGAAATGATTGGCACCTATGGTGCTGTGGAAGTCGCCCAGCGGAGCCTGCTCAATCGCGATGAGCGAAACATGCCTGATGTGATACTACTGGACTTGAATCTGCCCGGTATTAGCGGCTTAGAGGGAATTCCTGTATTGGCATCGACTTTCCCCGACGCGAAGATCCTTGTACTGACCCAATCGGAACAGGAGGCAGATGTGATTCAAGCAATCACCCAAGGAGCTTCCAGCTATTTGGTTAAGTCCGCCACCGCTGCTCAAATCAAATCAAGCATCCGCGGCGTGGTGAAGGGGGAAGCGACGCTGGATTCCCGTGTAGCAAGGTATGTATTGAATACGCTTTGCGAGGTTCTTCCTAAAGAAACCATCGAAAATGAGTTGACGCCTCGCGAACTGGAAGTGCTCTCGCTTATCGCTGACGGTATGACGAAGAAAGAGATCGCCAAGGCACTTCAGTTAAGCACCAGTACCGTCAGCACACACGTCGTTCATGTTTTCGAAAAGCTACACGTCTCCAACGCTCCCGCCGCGATCGCCAAGGCATTTCGCAGCGGACTGTTACCCTCCAGTACGAAGAAATAAGCGAGACAGCATTCTGCTCGTTCTTAGCGCATTCGGAAGGATCACGCCGCGTTCGTTCGATGGGTAGCGAACAATCTTCCGTGCTGAAGACTGGCCGCTCGCAGGCTGTTGATTTAATCGGTTCGACTCGACTGATTGTTTAACGCCAAGCCATAGGCGACCGCTGATGGAAAAGCTGGCGCCTTCGGCTAAGCGTTAAACGATTAAATCGACAGCCTGCTAGCCCGGAGATGGGATCTATTCTTTGGGGCCTTGTTTCTTCGGCTGTGAAAGTGGAAGCACGCGTATGTTTCGGAAGGCTACCTTCATCACCGATCGGTCATGAATTTGAAAACCGATCAACCCATCGCGAGAGCCTTTGGGATCGTTATCTCGGTAGTCCATTATCTTGGTGCCGTTGATCCAGTATTCCAGTCGATTTTCACGTGCACGGATCGTTACACGATTCCAGTCTTCGGGCTTGAATGCCTCGACGATGACCGTCTGGTCTGCGAAAATCCGAAGCGATGGGCGTGCGTACCAATCACCGACCGATCCCCACATGTTTTTTTTGTTGGGCGCGGCGTTTCCGGCATCAAATTCGTATCCGGAAGGTGCCTCGAAGGTCTTGTAGCCTTTAAAAGTAAAAGGATTTGCGCGGAAGTAGATACCAGTGTTGCGGCGATTGTCGCCGGTCAACTTCAATTCACAGGTAAACTCGAAGTCACCAAACGACTGCTTCGTGTACAGCCACTCCGGTAGATCAAGTTTCTCGGTCCCGGTGGAGCCGACAATAATACTTTTCTCTTCCAGGTGCCAACGGTCCGACGGCACCTTCCACGCGTCCAATGTGCCACTTTCCAGGAGATCGATCACACCAGGACCATTGACGGACGGTTCCGTTGCTTCATTGGTATCTGCAGAAGAGACCAAAAGGCTCATGGAAATCTGCCGAGTCATCAACCAGCCGAAAGGTAGGCCGGGTTCCCCGGCAAAGGCCGTCGGCAACAACGACAGTACGAATACCAGAACGATGGCATATTTCATTTTTCTACTCCTGGATCAGTCCCATTGTCATTCACCCAATCCACCCAATGGTGAATTGCAACTTATTTTGTAGCGACCGGATGCCACTCTTCGTTGTATCGTATCGCTGTTCCACCTTCGAATTTTAGATTCCATTCTTCCCTTATTACTACCAAAACCGATTCTGTCAAAGGTTTGAACCGAAACGAGGGAAACAAACAACGATTGATTGACTCGAATCACACTCAGGCTGCTCATAGCGCTTGCGAAGCAACACGAAGCAACACGAAGCAACACTGTCGTGGGCTAATCGAAGGCAGCAGACACTGGCTTGAAGTGAATCGATTTCAAGCTCGCCGATCGCGTATTGCCTTCGACACAGGATGCACTCACACGGTAGCGTCCGGCGTGAGGAAAGCGAAGCCAACCGATCGGAAAACTTTGGTAGTTGTGAGACGCATTCTGCTGGTTTTGAATCGATTGCCCATCCTCGATGGAGACACTCCACACCAATCGATCCTGGCCTGCGTAAGTCAGTTCAACCAGGTAGTCACCCGGGGCGATGACATCCACTTCCCAAGTCGCCTTGCTGTTTTCCGATGCCCAGTCGGTAACTTGTACGACGTGCTTCCATTCGCCGAACTTTTCCATCCAGCGTTTTTCTTTTTGCACCGCTCCGACCACCGTGGCAAACTCCGCTTCGATTTCGGTCGAGAGTTGCGGATCGATTCCCCACGTCGCATCGGCTTTCGGACTACCTGCCAGTTCGATTTCGATAACCGAAACAAGTTCTTCGGGTGCCGCAACCGGCACCGACAGTCTTGTCCAACTGCCAAGACGCTCCGCTTGAATCTCCTCTGCTTGATCGCCGGACAGCAATTTTGCAGTAACGATCTCCGTTTCCAAGCCCGGCAGATACAGGAAGCCTGATTCCGGCCAGTGCATCACCGACAAAAACAGCGTATTGTCTTTAACGGTCACGTCACCCCATGGCAGCGCATGTTGCCATGGGGATGCGTCGGTGCCGTAGACAACTTGAGGATATCGACGAATCCACTCACCGGACGTTCGCAGCGAGTTTGCCGCACGCTCAGGGATGGAGCCATCACCGCTCGGGCCGACGTTTAACATGTAAGTACCACCGCGTGCGACACAGGCGATCAAACGCCCCAAGATCGCTTTCGGGGTTTTCCAATTTTGATCATACCAAGCATAGCCCCATGAGTCGTTCGTGGTATCGACCGATTCCCATAGGCCCTCGACATTGCGCAAGGGGACTTGCATATCGCCAAGGGTTTGATAGTCACCAAGGCTATGTCCGGCTCGACCCGACACGAACGCATTCGGCTGATTTTTGCGTACGACGTCCACTAATTGTTGCACATATTCTTTCGGCATGTTTCCTGGCGTGTCAAACCAAACCAGCACGATGGGACCATACTCGCTGGTGATCTCTTTTACTTGTGGCAAACATTTCTTCTGAAAGTAATCATCAAAGGTTGCGAGATTCCCCTCCGCATCGGTTTTCGGCCCATTGCCGCCACCCGGAAAGGTCCAATCTTGGTTGTGTGAATAATAAAATCCAAAGCCCAATCCAACCTGCCGGCACGCCTCAGCGAGTTCTTTCATCGGATCGATTTGGATCGGTGATACTTCGCCAATATTGAACGAATTGACTTTGGAGTGGTACATCGCAAAACCATCATGGTGTTTGGCCGTGACGATGATGTATTTCATCCCAGCATCTTTGGCCAACTGAGCGACCTCCATTGCATCGAAGTTAACCGGGTTGAAGGTCTTCGCCAATTCTCGATAGCGGGGAATTGGAATGCCCGCCATTCGATTGTTCATAATCCATTCACCGATCCCGTAGTAGGTCTTTCCATCGACCTGATTGGCAATTTGGGAATAGACCCCCCAATGAATGAACATTGCGTAGTTTCCATCCGCGAAAAGCTGGCCACGCTCGGCATCCTCAGCCCTCAGCTTGACCACCGACTCGCCCCACAGTTGGTCCATCTCATCGGCACGAGTTTGTAGCGTGATCAGCGTGCAAATCAGCAACAGGATTGAACTGCTAATTTTCTTCATTTTCTCCGTATCCCGGTCTAAATGCCTAAATATTGTTCGTTATCCCAGGCATTCTAATTTGAGAGAAGCCTCGACCCCATCGTGTATTTACATGACTCCGAAATCGCAAAGACGATCATGCCGGAGTAGGTTTCGTCTTGATCGACGTGACCTAACGCCCGCCGTTCCCCAATGGTGATGGAGAGAACGCTACTCCAACCCTTTGCGTTCGGCTACCACGATCGCCAAGTACTCCGCCAATTCCTTAGGTTTGTCGAGTCGACGCAAATTTTCAGCCATGATCACATTGCCGACAACTCGTAGGAATCGCTCGTATTTGACGCGCAGATTCGTAGCGTTGATCGATGAGCTTTCACGCGACTGAAGATCCGCATAGCGAGTGTATTCGGGGTGTTGTTCGACGGCGTTGACAAATAAGTCTTGCTGCGTGGTAACCAATTCGATCGACTTTGGATTCATCAAATTTGCAAGCTCGGGCCAACGGGTGATCAAGTCTCTGGCAATCCGCTCGCGTAGGGAGCCCGATTCATTTGTTGGCCGCCCACGTCCACGGCGCCGCTGTGGACGGGTTGCCTGCATCGCATCGACCGAGCGATCATCACCGCGGAGTCCCAACTGTTCCGACAATCCTTCTAAAACTTGCCGCTGCACCGGCGAGGCATATTCAAGCACGACGCTGTACGGCTCATCGTCTTTCAACAGATGCTTATCATCCTCATCGTCCGTAGCGTATCGACTGACGATCGAGAGGTATTCTCCCGACGTCTTCACGGGCAAGTCAATCGTGTCAGCATTCAAAATCGTATAGGCGTGCGCCTCTTCGAATGAAACCCTATCGTCGCCGTCGTAGTCGGGACGCTCGATCGGATTTCCTGCTCGATCGACACCCGACAACGCCGCCCAAAAGTACGTGCTGTATTCGGCATAGTTGGTTTCATCAGCGTCGGGTGTACATCCTGCGGCTGGGCGATCGTGAACGGTGGCGTAAAAGCCAACTCGCCGCTGTGGCGACAATCCCTGCTTCGGATCACCACCGCGAAACATCAGATGTGAGAAGCCACCGGTGTAGCACTGGACCATTACCAACACGACATGGATCTCATCGGGCAGTCCGTCCAATAGCGTGGCAAACTCATCCATCTCGATCGACGAGTTGTCCCACATCGCGATCGAGGTGTTGTAAGGGCGATCACGCTGGCGACTTCTCTGACCGTGGGCCGTCACATAGACCAACAGTCGGTCACCGGCTTGAATTTGACCTTTGATCTCCTGGAACCAGTTGCGAATCGAGTCGGGCTTCGAGGGACCACGAACATCGCTAATCTGGTGATTTCGGTAGCTCAATCCGAGGTCTTCCTGAGAGCCGAAGAATTCTGCCATCAATCGATTCGGTTTTGGAATCGAATCCGCATCAATCACTTGTAGATCGTGCAGTGGGTCGTCCCCATCGGAAAAAAACGTATCGCTACGAAAGGGTTTCAGCCCATGTGCTTCGATCGAACGTCGAAAGAGTAGCACGTTTTTCTCCAGCGACGCCTGGTTGCCGGAGGGCGAGTATCCGCCGCCAATGACCAACACAAAGTCACGTGCAAACAAACGCGACGCATCAAGCGTAACGATCGCCAAACTCAGAAGTAAAATTCGAAAAACAAGTTGTGCCATCGTTATGGTCCTGGGGATGCTGGCTCGTAGGGGGGAATTGCGTATTCGGTGCCCGAGAAAATGCCTGTGACCTCCGGCGACTCGCTTAAACCAGGATGATTCATAGGATGGGGCACCGTTTTTCCGTCTCACTCTGCAAATTAGCCGTTTGGGTTAACCTCGAAAACGGCTTTTCAGACCGCAAAAAATCATCACATCCTGACGAGGCGCCGCAGCGAGATGCACCTCGTTCTGCCTGATGAGGCCGCTGAAAACGGTCGGGAGGCCCGCAGGCCACCCTTTTTCCCGTTCGCCACCTGCTAGGGCAACACCTGCTAGGGCAACAGCCAAATCACCGTGGCTCCCTCGTCGCTTTCGCGTTCATCGGACCGCACTGCGGTGACCTTGAGCGTCATCTGGTCGATCTGTTTCAGATCAGGGGCTTGGTAGACGAAGTCGGTATCCGTGATATCGGAGGCGACTAGCTCATAGTCTGGTGCGTTTCCTACCGCGCGGTACAGGTTGTACGACGCAGCGTCCGGACTGCCGGTCCAGGAGAGTTCGATCGGATCGCTCCCACCACCTTTGTTGAACTTCAGGTTGGAGGGCGCCGCCACAGGAATGCCGACTGGGATGTCGGTAACCACATAGGTTTTGCCTTGGCTCGACTCGATGCGGACCTGGTCACTCCCTTTAGCAACGAAGTCTACTTTCTGACCGTCCGAGGTCTTTATCACGGCTTGGGCAATGTTGGGGTACCTTAAGTCCAACGCACCGCCCGACTTGGACAACACCTCCAACCGGCTGGCGTGCCCACCAGCCCACTGCGCCGAGACCTCGAAGTTTCCTCGCGCCAGCAGTCCGCGATAGCTGCCCTCTGACCATGCCGCGGGTATCGCGGTCAACGGGGCGACAACGTGGTCCTGACTCTGTAGCAACATCTCCACGACCCCGGCTGTGGCGCCGTAGTTCGCGTCCGCCTGGAACAGCTGTCCGCCCCGGTGGTCATTGAAGAGGTTATGCATGTAGTTTCCGCCCAACAACGCTTTGTAGTAGGAGTACGCTTCCGCGCCGTCGTGAACCCTGGCCCACATGGCGATCCGCTCCGCTCGCGCCCATCCGATTTTCGTTTTGTTGGTGCGTTTGGTCAGACTTACCTTCGCAGCATCGAGCCAAGCCGGCGTCGTATCGTTGATCAATTGGCCTGGGTACAGTCCCAGCAGCATCGAGGCATGCCGGTGGGCGGGGTCACCAATATCGTCGTAGTACTGCTCCTGGCGAAACTCTTTGATCTGTCCCGACTTACCGATCTGAATCGGGTCCAGAAGAGGAAGCTGGGTTTTGAAGGTAGCCAATCGACGATCAGACCGACCGAGGATCTCGGCGGCCGTCAAAGTGTTGTGATGATTTTCGTAGAACATCTGCTGGTCGAACGTGGTACCCACCGTGTCCCGAAGCTTCTGCTCAGGGGACGAGGAAGGGTCGGCCAACAGGACGCCATCGACGTCTTTTACGAACCGGGACACAAAGTTAGCCTGGCCGTACATCACCGGATACGCCTTATCCGCCAGCACAGACTCGTCCCGCGTATAGTCGTAATAGTCCCAGAACATCTGAGCGATCCAAGCGCCTGTGCCGAAGCCGGCAACGCGTGTCTTCCCAGGAACATTGTACGGATTGGACCAGAACGGTCCGGACCAGCCGTTGTCTCCGCTGGCGTCGAGCTGCGCGGGATTGTACTGTTTGATGTACTGCGTTGCGTACAATCGCTGCCGTGGCACGAAGGTGTTGAAGTAGCCGACATAGGACTCGAACAGCTCAGGCATGTTGGCAGAGAAGGCGGGGGCCAATGCCATCTGCACGTTCGTGTCGTGCAGGTATTGAGCGGCCCACGGTGGCCTCTTATAGACGTTCCAGATTCCCTGCAGGTGAGGCGGAAGCGTGCCTTCCCGTGAGGAGCAGATCAACAGGTAACGCCCGAACTGGAAGGCCAACTCCTCAAGGTATCGGCTTGAGCCACCGGCGGGGTAGGCATCGACAAGCTTATTGGTGGGTATCGCCGGTTCGGCGGCACCGAGGTCGAAACTCACCCGGTCATATAGCTCGGTGTAGTCGGCATGATGGTTCGCCAGCAACTCCTCATAGGACTTTGCGGCCGCAGCGGCTAGGTAGCCGCTTACCTTGGCGTGGGGGCCGGGAAAACCAGCAAGTTTATCGGCCGCCTTTGTGGTCAGGAACACTTGGGAGTCGAATGGGTAGTTCGTTCCAACCGCGATCAGAATCACTGCGCTGTCAGCATCCGCAACGGTGATGGTACCCTGCGAGTTGCTATTGTCTGCCGTCATCGTGCCTCCGGTCGGGATGACTTTGAACTGGCCCTCAAACTTGACGTTGTAATGGTTCATGACACCCGCAAGAGTGATCGTGTCCTCCGTCGCCACGACGGATCCAGACTTGCCCTTATCCATAAAGGGGATGGTGGGGCGAAGCGTGAACGACAGGGTCCCCGGCTTTGACGCGTTAAGACGGATCGCCATCACCTTGTCGGGATAACTGGTGAAGTACTCCCGCGAATACTCCACGCCGGCCTGCGTGTATTTCACACGCGAAACGCCTTCGTTGAGGCTTAATTCTCGCTCGTAATCGCTGGTGTTGTCGTGACCGAAATCCAGGTAGACCTCAGCAAAGTTGTTCAAGCCTCCGCGGCGCAGTCCACTCCCTTCCTCCGAGTCGTACAGACTGTTCTCCGTGATCTGGATTCGCTCAGTGCCCGTGCCACCGAACACGTTGATCCCCATGTAGCCATTGCCCATCGGGATCGAACGGTTGACCCAGCCAGCGTCGCTGTCTGGTGCTGGCTCGCTGTACCACATCCGCAAAGCCTTACCCGCACCGTCTGCGATTAAACCAGAGCTCGGCTCCACAGCCGAAGCCTTCGATGCAGGATGCAACCCCAACCCAGCCCAGATGGTCGCGGCTAAGGCAGTTATCATCAAATTACGTACAAACATGATTATTCTAAACTCACTCGGTTCCAATTTTGATGCGTGCTCCAAAGGAGTCACGCTCTTGTAATACTAGCTGAATACCTAAAGCAAATGTCTGCCAGCGCCCGCTAAACGGCAGGACGATGCAGCACGATAGAGAAGCAACATTACTCCGTACCCATCACATTGTGGAGGAGGATGCCCCTTAAATCAAGGATCACTCTACCATCCTTATCAGATATTTCCACCCTTCGCCCCCGGATGCGTTTCCAGCCGCGTGTCGATTCAACAACGGCAACGCGTGCATCCCGATCGTTTGAAGCCGCCCACGCCAGCATTTAGCCCCACAGGTCTAAATACTTGTACACGCAGCGAGTCTACTTAAATCCACTCGTTTCGACGCCACGCACGTTTTCGGCGTATCAAATTCGATACAATGTAGACCGAGCTTCCATCAACTCTCTTGCTTTAAATCCACTGCTTTAAATCCACAAAGGAAAATTATGCGACGAATCCTTTTGATGCCATCCACTCTATCGGTGTTACTCCTTTCGCTCACGACTGGCAACGTGAGTGCTCAGGAACGCGAACAAGCCAATGCGGATTGGCACAGCTGGCGAGGCAGCCAATCGAGCGGATCGTTGGAAGGTGGAGATTTTCCAACGGAACTCAACCCCGAGCAAAACTTGGCGTGGAAATTTGAACTACCTGGCAAAGGTTGTTCGACACCAATCGTCGTTGGTGATTCGATCTACATTACGGCTCCAGCCGACGGGCAGGACGCACTTGTTTGCCTCGATCGAAATGGACAACAACAGTGGCTGACGAAGTTTTCAGAGCAGGAACAAGGTAAACATCGCAATGGATCCGGCAGCAATGCATCGCCGGTCAGCGATGGTGATGCAGTATTCTCGTACTTCAAAAGCGGAACATTGGTCGCCGTCGAAAAGGATGGAAGCATCCGTTGGCAGGATAATTTGGTTGAGCGTTTTGGCAAAGTAGAGCTCTACTGGGATCACGGTACGTCTCCCATCTTGACCGACAAGTATGTGGTGATGGTGAGGATGCACGCTGGCGATTCTTGGGTTGCTGCATTCGATAAATTAAGTGGCGATCTCGTTTGGAAGGTGGACCGGAATTATGAAACGCCCCGCGAAGGTGATCAGGGTTACGCGACACCGGTCCTGATCGAATTCCAAGGAAAACCAGCGGTGTTGGTGTACGGCGCCGAACATCTAACCATTCACGATGTTGCAGACGGCAAGATGCTGTGGCAATGCGGCGGGTTTAATCCGGACAAGACCGATCTATGGCCAACCATTGCGATGCCGGTTGTGGTTGATGATGTTGCGGTGGTCGCCGCCGGGCGAAACGATCGAAGAGAGCCGCTTCTATACGGCGTGAAATTAGACGGTAGCGGTGATGTTTCCGAAACAAACGTCATTTGGAATCGAGATGACATCGGAACCTTTGTCCCTTCTCCGGCGGTCTGGGAAGGACACGTCTATTTGGTTCGAGATCGGGGCGAAGTCGAGTGTTTTAACCCGGCCGATGGCACATCGGTTTGGCGTGAGACCCTGCCCAAACACCGCTCCAACTACTATGCTTCCCCACTCATCGCCGGCGGGCTACTGTATTGCGCGCGAGAAGATGGTACGGTTTTCGTTATCGATATACGCGATCGAAAATTCAATGTGCTTGCCGAAGCCGAGCTGGAAGAGTCCGTCATCGGTTCAGCGGTGCCGTTAGGCAAACAAGTGTTGGTAAGAGGCGAAAATCACCTGTTTTGCTTTGGTGAGTAGCCACCAAGCGTCAACCTATCAACGACTCGGCCTCCCCTAGAGGTTTCGATTGTCGAAGTGCGTATGGAAGTCATGAAAAATGGAGTCGGAGCAAGCAACTTTCGTTAGCTGTACTTCGCGGGCATGCTGACGATCGTGCCTCTACTCTATTGCTCGCTGTCCAACGCTCCTTCGACTTGGAAGACGGCCGCGTAGGGGGTCGGTCGGTTGGCGGGCACTTCTAAAATCAATGTATCACCACTTTGGTTGAACTTCACTTCTGCGTCGCTGCCGATGAGTCGGATTGATTGAATCGGTTTCGGTCTATACGCCGAGTTTAATCCCAGCGATGGCAGTTCAATCTCGCCTTCCGATGGGTTTAGCACGAACATATAGAGTGCATCGTCCTTGACCGTGAATCGAACCTCTTCATGCCCGTAGGCAGGGCTGTCTTTCGTTCGATTGTTGAACTGTTTACTTCGGCTTCTCTTAGCGGCGGAAAGATCGGAATTGGCGGCGTTGGCATTTTTGGAGTCGGCATCAGCCAGACGAGAGAGCAGATTGTCGCCATGCACTTTCCATGGCGAAGTCCCATAGATTGCGTCGCCATTGAGTTTTAACCATGCCCCAAATCCATCCAAAATAACCTTGTGATCTGGAGGGATCGTTCCATCTGGCAAAAGCTCCACGTTGAGTACGAAGTTGCCGTTTTTGCTCACCACATCAATCAGTAATTGAATCGTACTTTTGGCATCATGCCTTAATTCGTCATCCTTCTTGTAGAACCAATGCGTATAAGTGCAAATGCTTTGCCAAGGCTCGGCAGAGATCACCGATTCCACACCCTGCTCAATATCATGAACGATGCCTGGGTCCCCGCCAGGGATCTTGCCAGCAATCACAGCATTGATTTTCCCATGCTCGTTCAAGCTTTGATTGTAAAAGGTGCGAAACGCCTCTTTACCGTAATCACCATAGGGAAACCCTCGGCCATCAAACCACAAATAGTCCGGATCATACTTGGTAAGCAATTCTTTCATCCGCAGCAACCAATTTTGCTTCCAAGCTTCCATCCACTCGGGTGTCCTTTTCTCAGGAGGTATGCCGTATAGATTTGCGGGATCGAATCCTTCCCACCATTTTCCGATCCCGTCCTTCTTCGTAAGACGTCCATCATAGGGAATGTCTTTGAACTCTCCTGAGTTATCTGCACCAAACGCAGGCAGGTTCCAATCAAAGAATCGCTCGTCATGCGTGGTCACGCCGAAGGGGACGCCAAATTTTTTGGCCGACTCGCTGAACTCTCCGATGATGTCACGTTTGGGGCCAACGTTAACCGAATTCCACTCTTGATAGGTTGAATCCCAATTGTCAAAATTGTCATGGTGATGTGCCAAAGCCATAAAGTATCTAGCACCTAAATTCTCCGTGAAATATCGCAACAGACTATCGGCATCGAAGTTCTCTGCCTTCCAATGATGGATCACATCCTTGAACCCAACTTCCGATGGATGGCCGAAGGTTTTTAGGTGATAAGGATAGGCATTCTTTCCGAACGTTTCCCTGCCTACGTCCTGCATATACATGTGTCGTGCATACCAACCGCCACCATATTCGGGTACGGATTGCGCACCCCAGTGCACCCAAACTCCAAATCGGGCATCGGTAAACCATTGTGGGACTTCATATTGTTCGCTCAACGCCTCCCAAGAAAGGTCCTCGTCTTGTGCGTAACAAGTCGTCGATACAACGAGCGACAAAAACAGCAAAATGCCTTTCATACCTTGTAGTATTGCACACCCGGATTGCTTAGTCGTGTTCATGATTGTGTCTACCCTATTTTCCTGCTGATCCAACTTGCCGACCAGAACGGCATCAACCGTTCTCTTAGATATAGAGCGAGTATGTACCTGATTCAATCGAAACAGTGTTTAACGATCAAAGGGAAGCTATCGCCCTCTGCGATTTTGACTCTGCGATTTTGATTGCAGCCCTGCTAACAGGTACACCCCTCGCACCGCCGGTGACCATCTCGAATTGGCCGTCATTGCCAACACTAACGAAGATAGCACTAACGACACCACTTATCCATCAGTGATCAACATTCCCGATTGGCCAGACCAATTGAATCGGCCCGAACCCAGCGAGAAAGATGACTTGTATGACGGCAACCATCGTGGTGACGCGATGCCCTTGTCTTTACCCACGTTTTGATCCCGGAAGAGATCTCAGCAGCGTTTAAGTCGCCGCAAGGCCGGGGGCCGACCTATCATCGCTATGTGTCGCCCTCCGGGCTTGTCGTTCGGTTGCCATTCATACCGGTGGCTCACACCACCGGCAAGGATGTGTCGGCCTCCGGCCTAGGTTCAATGTTACGACTTCAGCAGTCTCCTTCGGGGGCCAGACCAACGAGGACATTTCCGATTGCCTACCATCGCCCCGCGTGTTTTGCAGTGCCCAGCGTGCGGCCCAATGGGCGCGCGGTTTAACGCGATAAAATGCTTCACCGTGTTGGCTGCCCAGGTAGGACGATGTTCTCAATGTCAGGCTGGGAACGCCACTCTACCAAGGCATACCTCTGTCACTGTGAAAACGCCCCCATCCAGCAGAGCTCGATGGGGCCGTGCGTTTAACCAAAAGATCGCAAGCTCAGGATTTAAGCATCGCGCCGACGAACAAACATCATCATGCCGCCCAAGCCTAACACGGCAAGCGAGCTGGGTTCTGGGATCGCGACAACAGTAACGCTGATCTCGCTAATGCGAATGTTGGTACCACCAATGGTACCACGTGCAGCGAATGTGACATCCGTTCCCGCGGCGACTACGAGTCCGCTGAGCGGATCAGCGAAATCGTCTCCAGACGTGCCGTCTGTAAAACTAAACACTGTTGGATTGCCTTCAACGGTGACGTCGAAGAATTCGTCGACACCATCAATCGACGAAAAGTTGAACTCCGTAATCATGACATTTTTATCGAATTCGATTACCCAAGCTTCGCCTGGATTGAAATCCCCGCTTTCATCGGCTGTTTGTCCCGTCAACGTATCATACGCGTTGTTGCTATAGGTTGGGTTATTTATGCCAATTGCATTACTGCCAATATTTGTTGTGGCGGTAACCGTGCCCGTCGTTGTCCCGTCAAATGGGTCGGTATAGACCGGGGCATAGGCATCCACTGTCGTAATGGTGACGGTGTCTCCGATATCAGGAGCGGTAGTGGAAGTGGCGGACATCATCATTCCAATACCTACATTGCCATCAAACTCAGTATTGTTATCGAAATTAAAAACAACATCCGCTTTCGCCTGGACAGCCGGTATCGCCAATAGCGCGACGAAAACAGGTATGCCGATTGATAGTAGTCTGTGTCGCTTCATCAATTCTTTCCCCGGTGCGTAGTGAACGTATCAGAAAGTCGGTCGAGCTGAGAGGCAGAATTTTGGAGCCAGCCAAACCTGTACAAGTAGCCCCGTTGGGACACCCCTGGTATCCACCATAGCGGGGACAACAAGGAAATTCAACCACGCCCACCCCCCCAATAAATTTCAGGGATGTTCGGCCGGCAAGAGTCGAGCAGTCGCAAATCGCTAACCTACAGGCCTGACGTAAAACCACATCGGCCGACTTCCTATTCACCGTTCCAGCTAAAACTCTCACCTTCGCTGAGATCGACCTTGCGGGTTTCATCTCCGTAACGAACGGCCAAGGGCTTGCCACCGAGCGAATGGATTTTGGCTTCGGTCAGCTTTCCGTCCTTCCACGCGATATCGACTTCAAAACCGCCACGTGCTTTCAGCCCCTCAACCGAACCGGTCGGCCAGGCCTTGGGCAGTGCAGGCAGCAGCTGGATTTCGCCGCCATGACTTTGCATGAGCATCTCAGCGATCCCGGCGGTCGCGCCAAAATTAGCATCGATCTGGAACCGGCTACCATTGAACAGGTTGCTGGTCAGACCACGTGCGACATTACTAAAGTTCTTCAGAGCACGATCGCCATCGCCCACGCGGGCCCACAGAGAGATCCTCCAGGCGCCGGGCCATCCACCGGAATCACCGCGTTGGATCATGGAGACCCGGGCAGCATCAAAAAGCTCGGGGGTATCAGCGAGATTGATCTGAGCGCTGGGATAGATCCCGTAGAGATGCGAGACGTGACTATGCGGCTTGTCAGGATTATCCCAATCCTCTTGCCATTCCTGTAATTGACCGTGGCGGCCAATCTTCATGGGCGCCAGGCGAGCTCGTGTCTGGGCCACCTGCGAGCGAAAGTCTTCGTCGATATCCAGGATTTCTGCCGCTGCGATGCAGTTGGCAAAGAGATCACGAAGGATCTGTCCGTCCATCGTCGGCCCGGCACAAACCGAAGCACCGGATCGGTTGGAACTGAGCCCATCCTTACTCCCTCCGCCATGACTGTGCTCGGGTGAGATCGACGGTGAGGTGATCAGATTTCCGTCTTCATTCTTAACCAGCACACCATCTGACAAGAAGAACTCAGCAGCCCCCTTCATGACCGGATAGGCCTTGGTGAGAAATTCGGTGTCACCGGTATACAGATAATGCTCCCAGAGATGTTGGCAGAGCCAAGCCCCGCCGCTGGGCCACATCCCCCAGTGAGCGCCATCCACCGGAGCCGTACCGCGCCAGATGTCCGTATTGTGATGAGTCACCCAGCCATCGGCGCGGTAGTGCATTTGAGCAGTCTTGCTGCCCGGTGCAACCAGCTCACTAGCCATGCGCAGCAGAGGCTCGTGACATTCACTGAGGTTGCAGACCTCAGCGACCCAGTAGTTCATCTGGATATTGATATTGATGGTGTACTTGCTGCACCAGGGAGGATTGATTTTGTCGTTCCAGATACCCTGCAGGTTCAAGGGCTGGGTTCCGGGGCGTGACCCGGCAATCATCAGATAACGGCCGAACTGAAAGATTTGTTCGACCAATAACGGATCAACCGCGCCATCGGCCCGTCGCTTGAGCCGCTCGTCGGTAGGTAAATCGGACGCGTCTTGACCGCCAAGATCGATGGCCACTCGATTAAAAAGAGACGCATAGTCTTCGACGTGACGTTGGTAGAGCTGTGCGTAAGATTGACCACTGGCGGCAGCAAGAGTCTTCGCTGCCCGGGCGACGGCATCGGCGCTCATGTCCGTTGCGTTGACAAAGCTGGTTGCCGCCACATAGACCAGGGTAACGGCATCGGCATCATGGACTGAGATGTTGTCTCCCTCGGCCACGAGCGTCCCGCCTTCGGCCTTGACCTTGACCTGGGCAGCGAATTTCATGCCTTCGCCTTCCCAGGGAGCAATCAGGCCACCACCAGCACGCGGAGCGATTTGGCCGGTCAGCCCGAGAGTGTCATTGCCAATGACCTGGGATTGGATTGGATGCGGGCTGGCCATCGAAAGATCAAAGCTGATCTGGCCGACACCGCTGCTTTCAAGCCGCATGACGATGGCTTGGTCCGGTTGAGAGGAAAAGGTCGTACGGGTCATGCGGGTTCCGGCGACGGTGTAGCTTACGGTGCTGACCGCGTTCTGCAAATCCAATTCACGACGATAGTCTGTCGCTTTTTCGCCTTGCGGGAATTGCAGCAAAAGGTCACCCAAGGGCTGATAAGCCATCTGCGTGACGGGATTCCCCATCATCTTCTCCGCTTCTGCCTCTGCCTTGTCATACTCGCCGTCTTCAAGCAACTGACGAACCGTGGCCAAATGTGAATAGGCCTCTGGGTTGGAGTAGTCATGAGGTCCACCATGCCAAAGCGTGTCCTCATTGATTTGCAATTTTTCCTGCTGGATGCCGCCAAAGATCATCGCGCCGAGCCGGCCGTTACCAATCGGCATCGCCTCCGTCCACTGCGTGGCCGGCTGCTTGTACCAGAGTTTCAGCGCATCGGAGGACTCGGCCTGGACTGGCACGGATAGAATTAAAAGACAAAGGACGACAGCGGTTCTTATTCCTGAGCGATTCATGAACGCATTTCCCCAAATCCAAAAGTTAACATCGATATTACCCTTGCCCTAAAGCGAACGGCAGAAAAAAATTTCGTAGTGGATCTTGTTAAAGATCCTCTCACACCTGGGTCTCTCACAAGATCCAAGACGGATGACGGAAGAATTGGGCATGGCAGCTTGAACCTGTACCGACATCGCTAGAAGGCAGAGAGCAACAGCGAATAGTGGATTGCCCCTACTGATTCTAGCTCCTATTTTCCGTCCCAGGTAAAGCTATCACCCTGGTCAAGCTTCTCTGTGTGGGTTGTGGTTTCGTAATGAAGCTTGAGTGGATTGCCGAGCAGCGAACGAATCGTTGCCTGCGTTAACTTACCGTCCTCCCAAGCGATATCCACTTCAAAGCCGCCGCGTGCGCGTAGGCCTTTCACCGAACCGGAGGGCCAAGCCGTAGGCAAGGCTGGCAAGAGATGAACTTCACCATCATGACTTTGGAGCAACATTTCAGCGATCGCAGCGGTGCCTCCAAAGTTACCGTCAATCTGGAACGGCGGATGTGTGTCGAAGAGATTGGTTAGCGTCATTTTGCCCAACAGATTGCCGAGCAACTTATGGGCGCGGTCACCGTCATGGAAACGGGCCCACATGTTGACCTTCCATGCCATCGACCATCCCTTGCCACCATCACCGCGGGCTTCCAGCGATTTCTTTGCAGCTTCGTACAATTCGGGCGTTGCATTCTTTGTGATCTGCTTTCCAGGATGAAGTCCAAACAAATGAGACGTGTGGCGATGATTTGGATCGGCTTCCCGGTAGTCTTCAACCCACTCCTGCAAGCGACCCGTTTTGGAACTGATCTGCAGCGGCTGCAGTTTCGCCAATGCCGTTTCTAGCTCACCACGGAACTCCCTATCAAAGTTGCCAGTCGGATCGATCTCATCATTTGCTTCCAGCAGGCTGGTGAATAGGTCATGAACAATCTCAAGGTCCATCGTTGACGCATAAGTGAACACCGATTGCGTTCCATCCGCTTTGATGAACGAATTCTCCGGCGAGTGTGAGGGGTTGGTGACCAGACGACCAGCCGCGGGCGTCCCTTCGGGCGCCTCGACCAAGAAATCCAAGAGGAACTGCGCGGACTCTTTCATCATTGGATACGCCCGCCGAGTCAAAAATTCCTTGTCGCCGTTGAAGCGGTAGTGTTCCATAAAATCGCGGCTCGCCCAAGCAGCCCCCATCGGCCAAATACCATGCACACCGTCCGCAGGTGCGGTCATACCAAAGATGTCAGAGAGGTGATGCAGCGTCCACCCATTCGCGCCATAGTGCACCTTGGCTGTTTTTTCGCCAAAGGGAACGAGGCTCTCCACATAGTCGAAAAACGGCTGATGGCAATCCGATAGGTTGCAGACCTGTGCGGGCCAGTAATTCATTTGGAAGTTGATGTTGAAATGATAATCACTGTTCCATGCCGCGTTGTATTGCTGCGCCCATTTGCCTTGCAGGTTAGCGGGTAAATGCCCCGGGCGGGAACTGCTAATCAATAGGTAACGACCAAATTGGAAATACAGTGTCTCAAACTGCGGATCATGCTTCCCTTTCTTGATCTCTCGTAGCCGCTCATCGGTTGGCTTATTGACCGCATCCGTTGTTCCTAAGTCGAGTTTGACGCGATTGAACAAATTCTGATAGTCGGTGACATGCGTAACACGCAGATCATCATAGGACTTCTTACCAATCGACTGAAGATACTTCTCACAGCGTGCACTGGCGTCCCCCGAAATATCGGTGGCATTGTTGTAGCTCGTCGCACCGACCACCACCAGCGTCACCTTATCAGCGTCCGAGACTTTCAATACTCCGTCTGTGGAACGAACGCTGCCGCCATCGACGACAGGACGGAGTTGTGCTTCATAGTGAACTCCAAGCTTTCCTTGCAGAACGAGCCGGTTATCTGAAGCGGATTTTATGGATGCATTGTCACGAGAAAAGCGAGCCGTGAAGTTAATCTTCCCTGGCTCGCTGGCCGTCAAGTGAATCACGATGGCCTGATCCGGCGCGCTCACGAACACTTCTCGCGTGTACTCGACCCCATCCACACTGTAATGAGTTCGGTTGATTGCCGTCGTCAGATCCAGGTCGCGTCGGTAACCCGAGACCTTGTCCGTGTCGGGAAAGTCAAGGAAGAGGTCGCCCAATGTCTGATAGGACTTGATCTTTTTCGGGTTCCCCATCATCGATCGGCCAGCGATCCGAGTCGCCTCGTCGTTCTTACCCTCGAAGAGCAGACGGCGGACTTCCGGCAATGCCGCAAGCGCCTCGGGATTGTTGTAATCCGTTGGCACTCCATCCCAGACGGTCTCTTCGTTGAACTGGATCCGCTCGTTGTTGACCCCGCCGAAAACCATGGCAGCCAGCCGACCATTTCCAATCGGCAACGCTTCGGTTTCCCACTTGGTCGCCGGTTTGCGATACCACAGCGTCAACGGTTCCTCAGGAGCAGCGGCCTCATCGATATAGGCTTGGTCTGCTTTCGGATTGTTGCTTTCGTCCACATCATGACGCGCTGCAAAGGATATCTCCGCAGCCAACAAACCAACGATCACGAGTGTAAATAGAGCGGTATAGGTTCTGGCTCTCATATCTAAAACCTTCATTGTATCGTTGAACTCCCGAAACCCTTATTGTAGTCCTTCATCCAGCCCAAAAACGAGAGTTGGCGATCTGTTGAAGAAACAATCCAACATAGTCATTCCCGGTACAGCAAGCGACCTACAAGAGGATCGATTTGGATATTTTCCACGTCAATTCTTAACTTTCCCTGTTTTTAGGCTTTACCAGCAGGTGGACCTGCCGCCAATACCGCAACGAAAAAGAATCCTGAAGTAGCCGAGCTCGTCAAGAAATCCCGACCTCATCGAGGTTCGACGTGGTACGAAGTCTTGGCGACTTTCGCTACGGCCTATTCTTTTGCATCGGTGGAATCCTTTGTTCGCGGATCGTCCATCGCTTCACACAGTTCAGCCAACGCTACACGCATTTCCACCAACTTGTTGGAATACTCAGGATTTCCGGCAAGGTCATCCATCTCGTTCGGGTCCTTGTTCAGATTGAACAATCGTTCGACATTGGCAGTTGGATAGGAAATTAACTTCCAGTCACCTTTCGTGATCATCCGCTGCGTTTTCATGTAGGCGCCGTACATCGCTTCGTAGTGTTCGCTGCTCTCTTCATCCAGTAGCGGCAGCAAGCTTTTGAACTCGACACCCTCGGTCGATGCGTCGGCCAAATCCAATATGGTGGCCATAGCGTCCTGCAGATAGATTGGCGTATCGATTTGCGTTCCGGCTTTCACACCCGGTCCGACGACAAAGAACGGCACGCGCACACTATGGTCATACATGTTCTGCTTCCCGCTCAGGCCGTGATGACCAACCGCCAACCCGTGGTCGGCGGTAAAGACAATGTAGGTGTTATCCGCTTTACCCGATTCTTTGAGTGCTTCGAGGATACGACCAATCTGGTCATCCATATGGGTGATCAGTGCGAAGTATTCTTGGCGGTTCACTTTGACAGCGTAATCCGTGCGTGGGTAAGGCATCAGCTTTTCATCACGCAAGCCAAGTCCGCAGATCTTATCGGCATAGGGATATTGGGGCAGGAAATTCTCAGGCAGCTTGATTCGCTCGAGCGGATAGCGGTCGATATATTCCTTCGGAGACTGACGTGGATCATGCGCCGCGTTGAACGCCAGATACATGAAAAACGGTTGCTCCTCTTTTGCCGCGGAATCGAGGTACTCCACACCGTCGTTGGCGAGCACTTCACTCCAATGCGTGCCCCCTTCCCAGAACCCACCGTATTTCGTCTCCCACGGTTTCCAGCCAGACGCATAATCCTCTGGACTCTTCGGCCGGTTGTAGCCTTGCGGAGTCTGCTTCGGCATGCCGGCGCGAACATTTTTTACGACATGAAATAAGCCCTGCGGATTGGCACCGGGAACGTGCCACTTCCCTGAAAAGTAGGTTTGGTACCCCGCCTCCTGCATTCGCTGCGACCACATACGATTCTCGGCGACACACGGCTTAACACTCGCTCCTGCATGCCAGAGAAAACGGCCCGTGTTGAGCATGCTGCGGCTAGCCGTACAAACCGCGCCGCCCCATGCACCCATGTTGTGGGCATGAGTGAAGCTCGCCCCGGACTTGGCCAGTGTATCGAGGTTCGGCGTGTCGATATCCAACATGCCGGCCGCCCCAATCGTCTCGTAGCTCATGTCATCCGCGAAGATAAACAATACATTAGGCTGGTTCGGCGCCGCCTCCGCGAAATCCGACAGTGTCAATGCACCGACCAAAACCACCATTAAAAAAACATTCTTCATCTAAACGTCCTTTGTGCAATCATTTCAGGGAGAGGTATCATTTCAGGGAGGGGTGAGGGCTGGGCGTAGCTGAAGTCGCCTGACTTTGGACGGCATCCTTTGCGCCGATTCAATGTCAAACGTGGGGCAGGCATCCTGCCTGCCAATCCGCCAATTGTCGCAAATCGCAGGCTGGAAGCCTATACCACGAATAAATCCACTACCGCCAACAAACGCTTCACGCTACCAGCGTTTTGACATCTTGCAGCCTATGCAAGATAGCTGGCACTCGGTGTCCACGTTTGACACCCTATGCTAATCCAATAGCCATTCGTTTTCCACCACCAGTCATTCTTGCTGCCTGGCCCGCTGTCTTGCGAATCGTGTCTTCTCAGCCTCTTCTCAGTCGCTTCTCAGCCTCTTCTCAGTCGCTTCGCCTGGTCCATCTTCCCTCTTTCCCAACTTGCTCGGTCCAGCGGTGGAAAATTCTGCCATTCACCAAAATTCCCGTCTAAATTCCCCGAAACGGAGTTGCGCACTTCCGGACACCGGCACTTTATCCAGGGGAGGGGCAAAACCATATGGCTCCCGGTCCGAAACATCAACTACAATCGAAGTCATGACTGATCAAGTACCCAATGCGTCTGCCATCAACCCGACGCTGGAAAATCACGACCCCAAAGTCGCATGCGTGCTGGATCAGTATCTGGAAGACCTTCAGAATGGCCGCGCGTGTGGTCGAGCCGAGTTGCTGGAAAAACATCCTGAAATCAAAGACGCATTGGCTGACTATCTCAGCAGTATTGAGATGGTTGCTGGGCTGGGGTTGGGAGACGACTTGCTCACACAGCAGCTGGGTGACTTTGAAATCGTCAAGCTGATTGGATCGGGGGCAATGGGGGTTGTCTACCTCGCCAATCAAGTCTCGCTAAAACGGCAAGTGGCTCTGAAAGTCCTTCGCTACACCGTCGTCGGAAAACAAGCTACCAAACGGTTTCAACGGGAAGCGGAACTGGTCGCGACTTTGCGACACCCCAACATTGTGCCGATCTACACGACGGGACAGCAGGACGGATCACATTATCTGGCGATGCGTTTGGTTGACGGGCGAAGCCTATCGCAATGGAGCGCCGAAGAAAACGTCACGCGAGACGCCAAGACGATTGCCAAATGGGGAGCTCAAGTCGCTGGGGCTTTGGCTCATGCTCATCAAAGGGGCGTCATTCACCGTGACATCAAACCATCGAATCTGCTGGTTGAGCAAGACCATGTCTGGCTAACAGATTTTGGGCTGGCCCGACGTTTCGACGATCTACGCATGAGCATGACCGGCGCGATGCTGGGAACGCCCAACTACATGAGTCCCGAACAGGCCACGCCGGATCGTCATCCGACCGATCACCGCAGCGACATCTATTCGCTCGGTGCGACGCTATTCGAGCTACTGACCGGACGCTGTGTGTTTCTTGCCGAAACACCACACGCCGTGTTGGCACAGGTCATTGCGGATGAGCCGCCACCTTTGCGAAGCATGGTGCCCGACGCTTCACGCGATCTGGAAACAATCTTGCTGAAGTGTTTGGAAAAAGATCCCAGCGAGCGTTACCAGACCGCGCAGCAATTGGCGGACGACCTCGACGCGTTTGTCGAAGACCGTTTGATCAAAGCGCGTCGACCGAACGTCATCGAACGTGTCACTCGCTGGAAACGCAATAATCAGAAAGCGGTATCGACCGCCATGCTGGCGGCAAGTGCGGCGCTGATGCTGCTGGGCGTCTCCGTCGCCGTGTGGATGGCATGGAAAGATTCAATCACTGGCACGATAGAAATCGCCTCCAACGAAGGCCCGATCGTTGGACGTCTGATCGACGATTCTGGTAACGCTTCGCCCTCGTTCACAATCCCGACCGAAGGACCGCTGCCGTTTGCGGCTGGCGATCACACTTTGCAAACATGGTCCGGCGGGCGGTTTGGCGAAAGTCAACGCGTGACGCTGACGCCGAAAACGAACTCGAAATTAAAGATCCAACTCTCCGAGGATGGCGTCTTCGACGAGCGGACGGTTCAGGGCGTTCCCAAAGTGCTGCCGCTAGGCAACCGAGATGATTTGCTGTTCTTTCACGAAGAGGGAATCACGCGGATGGACGGACGCAGCGGCAAGGAACGCTGGACGGCCAACGCGGAGAAATTCCTTCAAGTGATTCAAAAAGAATCGTTCAAGGCAATGACGGCCCGAATAGAGAAAGCCGATGACCCGAACTCGATCGAACCGGATTCACCGATCCTCTGGAGCATTCCTGACTACCTGGCTGGGCGTGACGACGATGGAGACCATAACCAGCAATTCTTACCTATTGTGGCCACGAACTTTCCGGACATTAACGAGGACGGGCAGCAGGATGTGATGATCGCGTGTCGCCATCAGGCAGTTCTGTTTGCATTTGACGGAGAGGACGGAACGCTACTGTGGCACTACAACGCTGGAATTCTGAACGAGCAATCGAAGACGATCCATTCGCCGATGTCATTGGGTGATATTGACGGCGACAAGATTGATGACTTCGGCTGTCAGTTCTTCAGCTTCACAATGGGAAACACCTCAAACCCCAAACGCTGGATAGACGCGGTCTCGGGAAAGACCGGCGAACGAATTTGGCAACGTTCGATGCCAACAGAGCTGTTCGATGTTCCGGCCAGCACGTACCGTCCATCGTTCTGCCAAATGGAAACATTTCGTGGCACGGGATGTTATTTTGTAGCGATTCATTCTGCCGGGAAAGGCTGGAAGTATCGTCGAGAGCCTTACAAACAAAAGGTCACTGGCGAGCTAGTGCCTTGGGCCGGAAGCTGGGTTCCGAAACCGAAAAACGGATCAAGCGAACAGTTGCTATTGGCTTGCGGAAGCAAAATCATTTCCTGTGATCCTTCTACGGGTAAGCCGGGACGCTTTAACGAAGGGCAGCCGCTGGAGCTTGGTTTCATTCCGGCGTTGCAACCGCAGGTAGTCCAAACGTTCGACAAGGAACAGCAAACGATTGGATTGCTGCTGACCGAAATCGTTTCTTCGGTTGGGATCAACAAGGGGAACAAACCCATCACGCGTTTTTCGATGCGATCCTTGGACAGCGGCGAAGAACTTTGGCGTTTCGATGCCGACTACGAACTCGAGTGGTGGCCGCACTCGCAATCGAACTGGCCAGTCATCGCCGATCTCAACGGAGACGCGACGCCTGAAATTCTGATTGCCGATGGTACAGACTTGGAAAGCCGACGTCCGACAGGACTTGCGTCGCTGCAAGCGTTAGATGCACGGACGGGAAAGCCACTTTGGGACACTCAACAACGAGCCAAGATCCGATCGCTTGACCGGCAAATTCAATACGCGTTGCTGGGACCTGACGAAGATGGCGACGGACTCGACGATGTCTACGTCGTGGCGCCGATGGCCAAATCACGCTGCTGGATCTTCGTTGATATCCTGTCAGGCGTGACAGGAAAACGACTACGAACGGTACACAGCGAGATCCCAGTCTTTCAGTCAGACGACTTTGGGTTTTCGATTGAAAAGCCGTTCTTTTTCGACACCGCTTTGGACAGGCCGGGATTGGTGATTGCGTCACCAGCCATAAACGTCAATTACCAACGTCATAGCACCGTGGTGATGTCGACGGCAACGGGTGAGTTGATCAATATCGGCGACCAGCTGGAACATCCGATTGCGGCTGACGGGGATGGTGATGGGAGTGACGATTTATTTCTGCTGAAACCACGCGACCGCAGCAAACCGCTCCGGTCGAACCAACTGGTGACGCTGAAGTCGTCCAGCGGCGGGATCAAGTTTGCTGGCGAATCAAAGCTGACGCGGATAGATGATGTCGATGGCGACGGTGTGCGAGATTTACTTGATGCACCGATTGGCCACTATTTGACGCAACAATCGCCATCAAATGAACAAGCACGCCGGGTTGTTTCTGGAGCCAACGGGAAAGGACTAAGTGAGTGGGAATATCAGCGGCCTGCCGAAGCTCTTTATCCGGCCAATGGAGATTTTGATCGCGATGGAGTTGACGACTTCTTGGCCGAACAACGTTCGAATGATCAACAGGAAGCAATCCTGGTTCTCGTGAGTGGGGCTAAGGGCAAGGTCCTCTGGCAACAGCCAGCGCGTATCATCGGGGTCTCCGATGCCACAGCCCAATGCCACGACATCGATGGGGATGGGCAGTCGGACCTGTTGCTGTTTCATCACTTCGCCGACCAAAACCTACCCGCTCAGTTCCGTTTAACATGCCGGGATGGAAAATCCGGAGACGAGGCTTGGCATTTCGACATCGCGCCGACCAATTTCATCACTCATGAATTTCACAGGCCAAGTTACGAACTCAGAATTCTGGATGTTAACCGAGACGGACATGCCGACATTTTGTGTCCATGTTTCTACAAAAACAGTCAACCCTCTTCAGTAGCCATCAACGGAAAAACGGGAAAGCCAATCTGGAAGTTGTTACCGCTGTCCAAAGGCAGTGGCAAAACTGCATTTGGTTGGCAGTCCGAGATCATTCCTGCCGCGCAGAACAGCTCCTCTCAGCAAGGCAACCGTTCAGTATTCGTCACGGCTTGGGAGGGACACGGTCCGAAAGACGAGGACCAGCTGAACGTCAACTTTGTTGACCTCGTCAGCGGAGACCCCGTTTCGACTTGGACAGCCGCGGGTGAATTTAGCAAACCACAACTCCCGTACGGGGTGCGTTCGCGAACCGAAAAGGTTCCCTTGGTCATTGCCGACGGCGACAAACGATTCGCTGGAATCATGCTCGACGCAGGAAAGAAAGAGCTGGTCGTGCTGGACTTCAGCTTCGATTCCGCGAAAGAGGTCAGACGCATCGTTAGCGGTGACCTGATTTTGGTTAGCGACATTGATGGCGATGGTAAAACGGAAGGCGTGTTTTTCAATCAGAAGGAATTCGTCACTTTCGAATTGGCCAGTGGCAACGAGATCCATCGCAAATCGCTGACGTGGGCTGCCAGTGTTCGAAACATCAGAACCGATCCGGATAGCGACTTCATTCGTGTCGAAACCGAAGACGGCCCCAATCGTCGCTTGAAACTCGTCGACCCAGCTACTCTCGAAGTGCAGTGGGACTTGAATTGGCCAGCAGACACCGATTTTGACGGACTGCTCTGTGGAGATGGTTCAGATGATATTGAAACCGCTCGACGGCCGCGCGTCCTGTTTACTGAAACCAACGGAACCTCGTCGATCGTCGCGACGGCATCGGCCGCTCGATTCAATAATAGCGGCGACACAGCGTTGACGAAACGCCTTCGGTCCAGAAAGTTGATCCACGATCTCGCTGGTGCTCCCTTTGCCGCGGACACCGACGACCCAAGATTGATCGAGCCGCTCCCCTGGAACCTCTATGGCAATGCGATGGGTTTGTTCGAGATTGAAGGACTCGATCGCAGCCCTGTTGTTTTGATTACGCAACTGTTGCCGATCGTGCTTGGTGCGATCGTGTTTCCTGGTGCGTATTTCTACATCTTGTTTCGACGTCGGCAGTGGAACTTGCAATGGTTTCTGCTGATGCCGTTGGTGTTTGTGCTGCCCTATGTATTTTTTCATATACCTTCGCCATTGGGCGCAGAGTACGCTCAGACTTCGATGCCTCCCTGGCAAGGCAAGTTGCTCGGCGCAATCGTGCTGCTGCCTTTCCTTATCTTTATATCGTTGTTTGTTTGGTACTTCCTTCACGGACGTTGGAAGTCGCTCTTTCTTCTGGTGATTTTCGCCCTCGCGGTTCCCGGTGTGATGGCGGTCTCCGAACTCGCAACGACGGATCTCCTTGAAGGCACCAAATTTGATTGGTTGGATCCAGGATCGTTGTGGCTGCTGTGGGCGGGCGTGTGGGCGGGCGGGGTCGGTATCGTGATCCTTTGGCCATTGGCTTTCATCACAAGGTTTATGCTTCGAATTGTTCAATGTCGTCGCACTGCTTCAGAGCCAACAGAGCCAGCGGTCGCATGAAACAACCACTTGACTCCGATGAGATAGAAAAGGAGGACCACTCCAACTATCTCGCTCCTTACCATGGCTGGCTGCGATTGATGGCAAGGTTGCAACTTGACGGTCGTTGGAATCGCAAGTTCGATGCTTCGGATATCCTGCAGCAAACATTGCTGGAAGCATGGATTGGGGAATCCGCTTTTCAGGGCAACACGACCGCTGAACGAATTGCCTGGTTGCGTACGATTCTTGGCCGAGTGATCGGCCGAGAGGTCCGAAAGTACGATGGAACGCAAATGCGCGATCCCGGCCGAGAACTTTCTCTTCAACGTTCGATTGACCAGTCCTCGATTCTCTTAGACAAAATGTTGGCTGCCGAGACAGACACTCCCAGCGTTCACGCGGACAATCGTGAACAGCAAACCATTATTGCCGATGTGATCGAATCGCTTCCAGAGGATTATCGAGAGGTGATCGTTTTAAGGAATCTGCGAGGATTTTCACATGCTGAGATCGCCAAGAAACTCGAGCGAAATGAATCTGCCGTCCGTATGCTTTGGCTGAGAGCGTTGAACGAACTGCGCACACGAGTTTTGGCCCGTCAATAGTCTCCAACTGTTTCTGCGCCTCTGCATCCAAAACGTCGGGTTGGGTGCCGCTGCGACGCTCTTGACGTGTTCCGCGACGATCACAGCGCATCGGGAAGCGGCGGCACGTTGCGCACCTCGTCCGGGTCCGGCTCGCGGTTGGATGTTGTGTCCGCGAAGCCGTACCAATAAGCGCCAACGCCGTAGCCCATCTCACAATCCTTCCAAGCCCAGACCTCCATATCGAGCTGAAGGGAGCTACTGAACGGCATGGTGTCCAGTGCACGGCTACGGGTTTCCACGCTGTACCCGAGATTATTGTCCTCTTTCTCTGCGGTCTTGCGATTTAGTTTGTTGTATCGATAGGCGCGAGGCTGGGCATGGAATGGATGCTGATAAAAGTCGGTACTACTTCCCCCCCATGAATAGCCGTAATAGTCCTCGGTGCCTGTGCCGAACATTGACGGAAAGTCCTCGCCATCGACCCAAATTTTCTCGTCCCCTTCGCCCCACCAGACCTTGGTTGGATTCATGACCGTCAGGGTATCGCCGACATAGACACCCCGTCCCTTGAGCGTGACATAGTTCCAATCCGAGTAGGGACGCGTCGGAACGGGATACTGGCCCCGCCAAGCCGCGTGAAAATACATGGAACGGTCATCCCAGAGATAATCTCCGGTTTTGACTTCGAGCTCGGCATCGACCGGTAAGCCGCTGAGGTTCTGAAGCGAGACCTTGCCGCCCCGTTGGTACGGCATCACCCAGCGACAGCTCATCGTTCCGTCGTCAGCCACCGTGCGATACCAGCCCTGCATCGGATTGAAGCCAATCCCCGAACCGAAGAAATCCCCAATCGGGCACCAAACCGTTTCTTTGCCGTCAAACTCCATCTTGAGCACAACCTGACGGGTAACATCCCGATCCTCATAGCTTCCTAGTTTCACCGAAAGTTCTCGCACCGCAGCGACACCAGCCGGTAGCATGAGCGACTTTTCTTCCTGGCTGGCCAAAGTCGCCTGCAAACGGAGCGGCGCATTCGCTCCAGAGACGCTTGGGCTGAGCAACTTTTGCCCTGTCTCTTTCGTCAATCCTTTGGCGGCCTCGAAATCCTCCATCGTGAAGGTTTTCACCGGCGTGCCTTCGTCGTATTCACGGAAGGTGAAGATGAAATAGAACGGGTGCTGGTCCGTTGTCACTTTACAACTCTTGGCATAGGGAATCGGGAAAAAGTTGACGGCCGAACGCAGCGATCCATGAGCCAGGGGATAGGGAATCAATCCGTTGCCATTGAACAGTTCCAGCATATTCCCTTCGAGTGCCGGTTCGCTTGCACCATCAAGATAGATACGGATACGGATATCGGTCGTAGGATTGTTGGGCTGTCGCCACGGCATCCAGGTTCGAACGATCGCACCTGGCCCCTCATGATCCATGAGCACCCATTCCTTCTGGCCGTCGATCTCCTCGATTCGAATAAGGTTTGTATCGGTGTCATTCCGGTTGGAATCCTTGTTTCTAAACCAACCTTGCGAGTCATCGGGGCTCTTGGATCTACGATCATAGCTGCTGTGTTGTTTCAGTCGGAAGTCTTGCTCTGGGTAATGCGCCACGGCATCTCGATCGACCATTTCTCGCAACAGTGATTCAATACTGACGGGTTCTTTCGCGCCAACCGATTTGCTCACCAACGCAGAACAGATCAGAGCGAAGACTACAACGTATCGTGCATTCATAACATTCATAATATTTCTCGTAATGGGCGACAAAAGACCAAAAGGCATTGTTCGCTTCTGACTCGCCTACAAAGGGACGATGCCGTCTAAAGTAAGGTCTGCATGGCGGACCTAGTGCTGCTGAACGATTTCAGGGTGGCTGCCAAATTTTTCCTTCCGGCAATCTCGGCGGTTCTCTTTACTTTCCAGCGGTCACCGAAGCAGCCCCCGCTGAATCGCAACCAACTTAAAAATTTCATGGCGAATGATTTTCGCTCACCGAGCCACTGGAAATACCCGGTTTAGAAAGCAGCGTGGAAATCTCCCGTGCTACTTTTTCAGCCAGGTAGGCGTATCCTTGCCGCGTAAAATGGACATTGCCTTTTTCTGTTTGGATTTCGGAATACTTCTTGAGGGCATGAGCATGCAGATCGTCGATCAAGACGCCGTTGCTTTTCATTATTTCTTCCGCAACCTGATTGTACTTAATATCATCTCCGAGTTTTCTCCCCGCCTCCAATTCCGGGACCGGTGTTGTTGTGCACCAGATCAGGGTCGCATTGGTCTTCTTAAGTCGTGCCACGATCTTTTCCATGTTTTCGCGGTATTGTTCTGGAGTTGCTGTGATTGTTCCGTTCACCTTGTCCCGATGTCCTTGCATCTTCGATTCGGGATTTCGATAGCAGAGATCCCATAGGCCCCAATTGAAGTGGATCACATCCCACCTGCGTTTCCCGATCCACTTGTCCAAATTTTCCAATCCGTGAGCCGAGTCCTGCCCATTTCCAGGTATCCGAAAAACATCGGCCTTTCCATGCAGCCGCTTTCGGACTTCCACCGTATAACCAATCGATATGGAATCGCCAATTAGCAGGACATTAGGAAGGCTTGGGTCATCCTTGGGATTAGCAAAAGCCGAGGAGTATTCTTTCCCAATAGACAATTCCGATTCGCCAGCCAACCCGTCCGCAGCATACGCATTGACGCTGGCGTATAGGAATGAAAGCGTGAGAATCAATCCTGTTCGTTTTAATTTCATAGCTCGATACTCATCGATCGATTGGGGTTTCGTTGACTGTCGTGACAAATCCGATTTGCCACTGCGACAATCGATTGTAATCGAAAACCTTAAGTTGAATCTCCGTTTAATCCCAGTGGGCTTGATTTGAGATTACGTTGAATTCCCGTTCGGTGGGGGTAGAAAGCCGACGGTCGATTGAAAGAGATGGTTGTTTATCGTCGACGGCGCGGTTGGCGGGAGCTTTCGAAATTCTGCTAGGTTAGCGTCGCAGAAGAGGCAGCCAAGCGTTTCGACGTGATAGCGAACAAAATCGTGCCAAGCAGGCGACAGAATTCCAAGCGTGTATTTGCCAAGCGTCGAACGCTTGGGGCAGCTCGGTCGATGCGTCTCCCAAGCCGCCCGTAAATCCGCATCCCTGAGCTCGGGGGCGACCACACCATCGATGGTTTGAACGGGATCCAAGCTCGCTTGATAGGTTTGAACGCACCTGCTGAGCTTCTTGATCAGCCGATGCTTGATCACCGCAATTTCATTTTCCGAAACACCAAGCAGTTCCGCGAGTTGCCGATTGCGAATTCCTGCATAGAAGAGGCCCTCGGCGATCTTGAGTTCATGAAACTTCTCTGCGCGACACAACTCGCCGGTGATTGTAACAATCGCAAGCGAAAGCGTCCGCTGGTCCTCTTCTAGCTGTTCATCGAGGCGTGCATATTGGCTGGCCGTCAAGTCACTCGACGCGACTTGATCGAGATTCACGGCCGATGGCTCGGTCCCGATCTGGCAAACTGGAACCTTCCGTTCTTGCCCGCTCGCACGATAGTAGTCGACGATTCGGCGACGGAGCATTCGGAACAAAAACGACTCCAAACTTCCCTGCTCGCGAAAACGGTCTATCGACTTTAGGAAAGCGACGAATGTCTCTTGTACCAAGTCCTCTGCGGTCGCCAACTGGTCCACACGTCCAATGGCAAACGCGGTCAGTCGGCGTTGGTAACGCCCCAAGAACTGATTCCAGCCGTCAACATCGCCGGCGCGGATGAGCCCGAGTAGATGGCGATCGGCTTGGTTAAGAGAGTTTGGTTCCATCGGTTCGATCGAATACGGTTGTGGAATTCACGCAATGTCGCTCAACTCTCGGAACGTCGATTGTATCAATGCGGCATTTGTGTCAGTATTTTCAACCTCCCCCGACGAAGCGGTCTTGCGGCTTTTAGCTCCATCTGAGTCAACGACTTAACCTCCTCTCGCAAACGAAGCTTGGGGGGAGGTACTATCGATCTCCTGACCGAAGACGCTTTCCGCTCGGTGAGCAGAGCGACAATCGTCGCGATACAACATCAAGACGACGCACCTATTTCCTGCTCAATTCTAGGCACCTACCAATCCAAGGAAAAGCACCCCACCGAGAACCACCAATGCAATGACCACAACCGTACCTTGGCGAATCGGTTTTCGGTAGTAGCCCTGAGTCAGCACGTTGGCGAGGAAGCAGACCACGATCGTGGCTAGCACGAGAAGCAGAGCGAACAAGACGGTTAACCGCTTCATTGTGGTACGCCCACCCGCGTCGGCCACCGCTGTGGCTGCCGTCCATTGCATCCCTGGTCCTGACAAGTCGACGAGTACCGCTTCACGCCATACATCGCCATAGGGACGTGACAGCCGCTGCGCGAAGCGATCCACCACGTGCTCGTCCGTAATCTTCACCCTCGCACCATTCCAATTCTCGACATCAACCTGCGCTCGAACGTTCTCCAATGCCGACTGACGAGCCTGCACTTCTGAAGAGGCCAACTCCGAACTGTAACCGACGACAAATGCCCGATATGGAACCTTGGAAACGATTTCATCAAATCGAGTCACCCATGGTTTCTCAGCAAATTGAAGTTTCGCACGAGCGGTGTTGCTATCGTCACCAATCCGGCAGGCCACGTTGCCGCTGGCGAATTGGCCACCCGAGTCCCATAAGGCGGGCTCGATCCTCTCGACTTGCACCGCCAGCGTCAGCCTGACTTCGTCGCTTTCGAGTGCTATCGGCCTGTCACGAACGACACTTTGCTGAGTCAACTCGGCGTGAGGGAATCGTTCTTGCAGCGACTTCATGAACGTACCCACGAACGGGTCGGCTTGATCGCCGAAATCGTCTTCCGTGCGGATCAGGAATCGGATTCCGTCACCCTCGCTCGCTTCGCCCACCTCGGCGGCGAACGGTGGCTGCTGAAGCATTTCACCAACCTGTTGAGCCAAAGGGGCGGCACACTCGAGGATCCCTGGATACAGACTCGCTTGGAACTCACCCAAGTCGGTCGCCGACACCCAACGGACCGGCGGCGTGTTGGGCATGGCGTTGACGCGCGCGACGGTGGCAGGCGAGTTCGCCGAGTACTCGCTGTGCATTCCATCGCGCGTCGAAGCGGCGGTAAATGATTCGGCGTATGCAGCTTCTCGTTGTATGGCCGCTCTCTGCTCCGCTCTCTGCTCCGATCTTTGTGCATCCACCAACTGCTCCATCGTGTTCATGCGAACAAAGAAGATCGAAGCAACCGCTGCCAAGCCCAGCAACGGCAGCACGAGGAGTCCGACCGCCAGCCCGATTGCGGCGGTGGCCCCATGGTTCTTCCCGACCCGAACGACCGCAAAGATTGCGCCGACAACGAGGAAAAACAAAAAGACTAAAACGATTAATAGAACAAATATTCCAATCACGCTGACACCCGTTGAACTCATGACGATTTGCTTTCTTGAAGATAGACCGGCGTTTCGCCGCCCTTAGTTTGTTACCGATGGATCTACCGAAGACGAGATTACCATTGGCTGGTCTGTACCATTGGACGCGTCTTCGGATCGTGGTTGACCATCACTCTGGTTAGTTGTATTTCTATTCGCACGATTCGCTTCTAAATTCACTCGTACCACACGACCGAGCGGCGCGAGCACTTGGACCGCAATGGCCGACGAGACCGCCAAAATACCGGAGAACAATGTGTAACGCTCGCTCCCGCCGATCAGGGTTGTGATCACCGCCGCGATCCCGCCAGCAAGCAATGTTTTCATGAGACTGATTCGGGGATAGCGATCAGCAGTGACGAGACAGCGAGCATCCAGGATTGCGTACACAGCGATCAGCCCCCCGATCATACCGTGGTAAAATTCAAATCCATGCCAGGTCACTAAGATTCCCGACACCACGACCAACGGAACCACCGCAATGATCCGAGTCACGATCGCCCATCCCAGCCCGCCGGATCGTGGCAAGGTTGACAAGAAGAACCAGCAGGTCAGAGCGTTATAGGAGGCAAACACGATGGAACAAGTCAGGACATCCCCCCAGAACCAGCTGTTGGGATCAGTAACGCACCCAACGGAAAAAGACAACAAAGAAATCACGACAGCGATCGCCAAACGCAAAAGGACAGGCACGGGATCATCTTCCAACGCCAAGCTCGGCTGCCGTTTCCACCACAGTCCCAGTGCGTCAAAGCTGACCGCTCCAGGGCGTTCGAACGGCACCGAATCCGTTCGTTCATGCGTGTCTCGCAGGGCGACCGGAGTCGCATATGTCTCGGCCAACGCGTCCTTCGAACCACACGCGGGCGTCTCGGATTCTCGGACACGAATGGCCCGCCCCTTCAAAGCTCGATCTCCGATCATCGACAGCGATGCGGGTGGGCGAGAGTATTCCAGCTCGTCGGCGGGCGACAAAGCACGCATCATTTCGCTAGCGGTTTGATAACGCTTCTCAGGATCGCGATGCATCGCCTTGGCGACCACACGGCCGAACGGTTCAGGCAATCCACTGACGTCCGGTTGGCTTGATAGATGCTTCATCAACACCTCACCCATACTCTCGCCTTCATACGGCGGCGATCCCGTCAGCATCTCAAACAACATCACACCGAGCGCGTAGATATCAACCGTCTTGCCGTAGCGTCCCTCACAAATCTCTGGTGCCATGTAATGCACACTTCCCACGGTCGTCGTGTGACCGCTGCGATGGCTGGTCGTGATCGCTTTACTGAGACTGTAGTCACCAATCTTCACCACGCCATCTTCAAAAAACACATTGTGCGGTTTCAAATCGCGATGGACGACGCCCGCATCGTGCAGATAGGAAAGCCCTTTACATAGCTCGCGAGTAAAATATGCCGCCTGTTCGACTCCTATTCCAAGTAGGTCCGTCTCTCCGAGACGGACAGCATTCTCATGTTCGTCTCGGAGAGACGAACCCACGTGCGCTTTCGCATTCTTATGTTCGTCTCGGAGAGACGAACCTACGTTTGCTTTCGCATTCTGATGTTCGTCTCGGAGATACGAACCTACGTGCGCTTTCGCATTTCCATGTTCGTCTCGGAGAGACGAACCTACGTGGGCTTCATCCAATATCTCTCTCAGGTTGGCGCCCGAAACGTATTCCATGATCACCCACGCCATCCCCTCCGCATCTTGCTTGACATCAAAGATCATCACCAAATGTGGCGACTTCAAGTTCATGCAATGGCCGATACCACGCAGTTCAATCTCTTCGTAGTTCTGAATGGCCTTCAAGGCGACTTCGCGTCCTGCATCGCTGATCGCAAAGTACACTTCGCCAAAACCACCACGACCGAGTGCGTGCTGAATCGTATAGCCTTCGAGTGGCCGATCGCCCTGTTGATATCGGTAAGCGGGCATTAGAAACGGGGTCCCGTGTTTGAGGGGTGACTGAGGGCGAAACGAGTGTCGCCGATCCGGACGCTTCCGCCCACGCAAAGCGTTTGGGGATCCAATCCGCCCTGGCGTTGAAGCGAATATCCGCTACCCAGCGAGACACCAACGGCGGGCTGCATGATGACCGGCGTCTCACCGACGGCCAAGTGAAAGTGGCAGAGCGATTCACCAAACAGTAACGAGTCTGCCATCAAGACGACGCGGCGAATGTCTCGGCGCGTCAACCGCCCCGCTGTCATTTCCAGTACCGCAGAACCGCTCGCCGCCACCGGTCGACGGAATTTCATTCTTCCATGCCGGCCTACCGAGATCGTGTCTCCGTCGCTCAAAAGGCGCTGCTGTGTCGGTTTGCCGTTCAGGGCAAACGGCGACGCAGATCGGACAAAGTAGTCCTCACCGTCGCCACCGGATTCATCACGCTGGATAAAGATTGTCGCGGCCAAGCCATCGGTTTGAACAGCGATTTCATGCCGCGAAGACGATGACACCGTGCCAATGGAGACCGTCTCAGACGTCAGCAATAGCAGACTGCCGAGTCCGTCGACCTGCAACACATTGCCACCCGTGGCACCAGCCTCCGCAGGACTCGATCGAGCTCGATCGGCCGCTGGCTGACCCAAGTCGCGACGCTGGGATTGCTGAAGTTCATGAATTTGTGCGATCAACCGAGCCACCTTGATTTGACGTCCACCGAAATAACCTGCTGCGGAAGCATCATGCCATGCGTCATCCAATCGGTTCTCCGAAAGATGCTCATGCCCGCGTTGGACGAACGCTTCAATCAGCTCGTCGACCAACCGTTGACCATCCCGATGCACTCGCGCAGAGGACGATTTCAAAAGCGAAAACGCTTCTTCCAATCGTCCCGCCGCGATCGCAGTTTCGACACGTTTGAGGTCAAGATGAAACAAGGCTACTAGCTTCCGTTTCTAAGGGCTAAATTTGAAACACTTTCGGGCGGACTATTTACTCACCAAAACCTCACGGTTAGCGTTTTTTCCGAAATGGTCGTCGTAAGCAGCAATGACGCTCTCTTCAAGAACCACGTCGTCATCGAGCGGGATGGCAAACGCGTCCTGCTCATGGGCCAAGACACGTTTCGCAACGGCGAGGCGAGTCTCAATTTGCCCAAGCAATTGATCAGCCTCCGAAAGTTGGCTGCCGTCGATAACGACGCCAGCTTCCACCTTGGACGCGTTGAGCAATCGACTCTGTGCGGCTAACGCCTCAACCTTTAGCTCGAGCTCCACCTTACGATGTCGCATTTTGTCCAGCATCGCAAGGGCAGCCGCAAGTCCTTCACGCCGTTTTTCCAGCAATCGGGTTTTGCTTTCGATCGCCAACTCACCTTGTTTGTATCGCTCAAAACGCTGATGCATCTGCTCGACCAATTGCTGTCGAGTCAGTTCGCGATCACCGATCGAATAGGAAACCTGGTGCACCCCGATCTTATCCCGGAGTGACGCCAAAGCAGATTGCTCGCTTTCAAGCCGCTGAGTGCTGAGCAGCAGCTCATTTTCCAGAGCTGCAATCGCGACCTCCTCTTGAGCGATCGTGCGAACATGCGACTGCATATCCGGCAGAATCGTATCGATTAAATCGCGAGCACGACGCAGTTCAAACTCCAGCGGCACGGAGTCCTGTACCGTTTCCTGCACCGATCTGGCAGACGTCCGAACGTAACTTGCGAAACGTCCCCCCAGTAGCAAAAAGCCAACCAACGCCACCGCAGTCAGAGTCCCCAACGTGTATGTTATCCAACGCACCATGATGTTTGACCCTCCTAGGAGCCGGTATGTGAAGTGTTTCCACCGCAAAATCGCGGTTACATCAGTGCAGTCGGGGCTCGGAAGGCAATGTTGCAAAGAAAACAGAAATTTCTCGCTAATCGCCACCAAAATTCGTAATAGAACCGTACTCGTACTCAATGAAATGGTACTCCTACTCGGACGCCCAAGACACTTTGAGTACGAATAGGAGTATGGCCGAAGGCCGAGTGGGAGTGGGGTGCTCAAAAGCTTGGTGTTAATGTGATCGTAACTTGCGTATTTTTTGCACCTCTCCCGGCGCAGAGGTCGTGCCGCTCTAAATTGCTTGTTTACCAAGCGTCTACGCTTGGTGTCCCTCCCCCGACGCGGCCGGGGGAGCAATCGGAGTTGGCGTTTACTGAGAAGTGGCAATTTTTTTTCCGACGAATGGGTAGCCGACACGTCGTCCTTTCTTTTCTTCCCTCTCGGTTCCCGCTTTCGGGACGAGCGAGTGCTTCATCCCCATTAAGATTGGGGTCGCTCTATTCGTGGCCGTAGGCTTCCAGCCTGCGGATTTACGGCCTATTCGTGGCGTAGGCTTCCAGCCTGCGGAATTACGTTCTATTCGTGGCCGTAGGCTTCCAGCCTGCGGATTTACGGCCTATTCGTGGCCGCAGGCTTCCAGCCTGCGGATTTACGTTCTATTCGTGGCGTAGGCTTCCAGCCTGCGGATTTACGGCCTATTCGTGGCCGTAGGCTTCCAGCCTGCGGAATTACGTTCTTATTCGTGGCCGTAGGCTTCCAGCCTGCGGATTTACGGCCAGTACGGATTGGCAAGCAGGATGCCTATCCCGACGTTTTCATGTCGCTGAAGCGTTAGTAGTCATACCAACGCCACTTCGACATCTAGTTGCTGATCCGCCTTCATGACAAGCGGGGTCTTGAGAACCAGATTGATTTCGCCCCCCCTGGCAACCAAACGGGACTCAAGCGTTTCACCAGCGAGCTTCATTGTCGCGGACTTGGCCTGCCTGCCTTCGCCCGCTGACAGAACCACTTCCGTTAGGCGGAGTTGCCCCTCCTTCAAGTCAATGGACGCATTGAGCTGTTTCGCATCCTTGATCTGGGTGAAGAGACCATACCCCTCGGCAACGGTAAAGAAACTGGCGTGGTCGAACGGATTCAAAACAGGACGGAAGCCGATGCGTCCGGCAGGGCCGTCATAGAGGAACCCCTGCAACGCGATCAATGCCGACCACACGCTCAGCGAACGACCATAGAATTTGCCACACTCATCATCGCCGAAGGGGTTGCCCGAATAGCCCCACGGACCGTTGGCAAAATCGGAGACGCCCTCGGTGCGCAAACGTCCGTTGTAGCGATCCGAAATGACCTTTAGAACCATCAGCCCCTCACGCAACAGACCGTTTTGAATCAAGGAAACCGCGGCGCTGTATTCAAAACCGGTCATCACCTCGTCGCCATATTTCATGCCGGGAATCGGCTGCGGTCCCTTTGGCCAAGTGATCATTTTCATGCCGCCATCGTCGATTTCACAATACTGACGCGGCTTGAGCGATTGGCCATAAAAGTCCGCTAAGAAGTTGTATTTCAATAGCGACTCCATCGCCTGGCGGGTACGATCTTTGGGGAAATTTCGATCGATGCCAACTTGGTCAGCCCACCATTCGCCGAGGATCTGATCGATGTGACAACCGTCCAAGTAGTCCTGATTACGGGTCTCACCCACTTCCTGGACGTAGTATTCGCCATTCCACAATCGCCCATTCTGCAGTCTCTTCCCAGACTCTCGTATCCGACGGTATTCCGCTGCCGTGTCTGGCTCCCCCATGATTTCAGCCATCCTCGCTCCCGCTTCAAGCGACGACAGATACAGGCTACCAATCCAGGATGAACAGCCAGTCATATCGCCATCAAGTGTATTGTGCTGAACGGTCTGCAGAAAGCCGTCACGGCGAGGATTCCAATGCTCGATCCCCCAATCGATCGCCTTTTTCACCTTGGGCCATTGTGACCTAAGCCAACGATTGTCCGCACTACAAAGATGCTCGCGATAGGTATTCAGAATCGTGCCGAAGTGACCGTCGGCAGCCGCGCTCTGATTGGTGTGTCGAAATGGTGTCAGCCCGCTCGGCAATTGCATCGAATAATCTTGCTCACGCATCTTGCGACCAAGCTCGGGCAACAGCCGAGCGTGGGCTTGGGCGTAGTGCCACACGTGCGTACAGTTTCCACCGCAACATCCTTTCGTTGGATTGCAACCTTCCCAAGCACCGAAGTAGCCATCGGCAGCCCACCAACACGTCTGGCTGCGCAGGACCGCCAATTGCGAACTCATGCGATCCAACAACCAAACCGGCACCTTGGACGCATAGAGCGTATCATGAAAACGGCGGGTACGAGCCGTCAAATCCTGGAGGTTCTCCCTCAAGTACGCGGCCACGCCGATAGCGTCAGGCCACCAATTCGTATAGTTTTGGCCCGCACGATTCCACTTGCCTCCTGCTGCCCCCCCTTCTCCTTCCATGACTCTTCTAGCTTTTCCTTCACCATGCCGCCCGCCTTCGAAATACCAGGTCAGCACAAACGTTACCGACTTGCTTTCGCCCGGCGCCAATTCCAGTGGCGCCGTGATCGCTCCGTTGACCGTCTTCCCTGCGGTGGTGACGGCTGACGTCGCAGGGCCTTCGCATTCGCCGTCAGCAGCAAAGGAATCATGTAACTCCTCGAGTGAATCCCAACTCGCACACCCCGAAGCGTCCGCTGTTTGGGTCATCAGCACCATGTCCGAGCCAGGAACTTCCTTGCGAGTCATGTGCAACACAGTCGCCTCACCATCCTTCACGATCTCGTTTTGGTTTCTACCAAATCGTCCTCCATTACCTTCCGCATACCCGAGTGCATTCTTTTGCGCAGCAAGAATATCGACCTTCACAGCGGATGAATTTCGATTGGTCACCGTCGCGGTATAAATCGCGCAGGGGATTGCTGAGTGTTTTAAGTCCATCGGGATAAACGGATTAAAAATCTCCATTTCCACCTCGACGGGAAGTGAGGGTTCTTCAAAACGATACTTGGCCAGCGGGTATTCGCCTTCGAATTTCAAGGACGGCATTGCTGCAAACGGCCCGACCGGCTCGGTCTGTAACGCGCGAACCACCGGCTTGCCGCCAAGGGGTTGTGCTCGAACGGCCAGGAAACTGTCGGCGACGCGTTCTTCGGAATGGTTACAAGCGATCTGCCAAATGGCGGGTTCCGCCTTGCCGTTGAACTGGATACCCCCCGCACCAATCCCGCCGACAGTAAAGCGGATCGCATCGAGGTTCTCGCCCTCATAAACACGCGTCTTGCCCGGAGCAGTCAGCACCGGATCATTCAGGATGGCATGCTCTTTACGTGCCCGCCGGGCGTTGCGTTCCGATTCGACGCGAGCGACGACCTCGCCCGTCTCTTTCAAACGCTGCCCCCACTGAGCAGCCTTCAAATGTTCCTGAAAATCAGCCTCCGTCAGTCCGCTCGCGTAGCACGCGACTTCATCGAGACAGATATCGGCCGAGCCCCATCCATTGACCGTTGTTTCCCCAAAGGTCATCGTTGATTGGTTCGGCCCCCTGCGGGTAAACTCAAACGCACCGCCGACCAGACTGCATTCATACCCATCCACATAGGCCCGCACGTCAAGATCAAAACTGGTGATCGCCAAGTGATAATAGCGTCCCACTTCAATCGGTTGGTCGGTGGCCAGGTTGATCGTCGTCAGCACATCTCCATTGACGTTACGATAGATCAGTGCCGACAAGTCGTTCTTGACGCCGACAATGTAGCGAGCCTGTTGCCCATCGGTTTGCGCGATAATCACCGGGTCTTCCTTGCCACGCGGCGGCGAAGCGAGTTTGAAGAATAACTCCAGCGTCGCAGCCCGGCCTCGAAGGTGATCGGTTTGCTTCACCGAAACCGACTGTTTGGGAACCAGGCTGACTGCCTTTCCATCCACAGCGCCTTCCACAAACGACATCGAGCCGTTGCTCGTCGCGGGTGCCTTGCCAAACGCATCGACAAGATCACCGTCAAACCGCCAATAGCCTCGCAAAGAAGCATGCGACTTCACCGCGTCCGAATAGCTCTCTTGTTGGTCAGCGGCCAGTATCGGTTTGCCGCTTAGCCCCGCCGTCAAGACAGTGGTGGCTACCAAAAACCGGCGACGGGACATGTCCGGGGGGGTACCACACGATGAGTCACCGGACGAATGGTTAATGACCTTTAATTGCATGCGGTTTCTCGCTGAACTCAAGTGGTTGGAAAGGAATGGGAATTTGAAAGGAATGGGAAGAAGGTTTGGCGGTAGTGGATCTTGTTCAAGATCCCATTGCGTCAGGACCGTTAACAAGATCCCCTACCGAAGATTCAACGCTGACCGCCGATTAGTCCTCCTTGACGTCAAACCGCCGAATAAACGGCAGCTGCCCTCTTGCTCCGCCAATCTCGACGCCCCACCGCGGCATCTCTCCAGTTCCGCTCTGCGTAAACGCTTCAGGCCGATAGGCACCGCCTGCCCAGGGGCCATTTTTCACATCATGAGTCTTATGGAAATGAACCCCGTCCTCTGCATACTGGACGGTGTTGGTAATGGTCTTCGGCCCCGTCGTACCAATCATCGCTGCGACGCCCTTGCCCTGCGGCCACACCAGCACTTCATGATTGCCGGGAATGACCGGATTCGACTCATGTTTCACATAGGGCCCTTGCGGATGATCTGCAATCGCCAATCCCATCTGAGTTTGTCCGGGCCCCTTTCCCAATTGCCGCCCCTTGTAATAGAACCAATATTTTCCGTCACGAACAATCAGACAAGCGTCATCGGTTAGGTGGCTGTCGAAATCGTCGGGGTTGTCGCTATTTGTCAAAGCGGGATTCGTGGCCAGACGCTCCCACGGACCATCGGGCGAATCGGCAACCGCAATGCCAATTTTCGAGTCTGGATTGAATCCCTTTCCAAATTCCCTCGAGGTGCCGGTGTAGAATAACCAATAGCGTCCTTCAGCAACAAGAATGTTCGGCGTGAAGACACTGGCACCTTCCCATGTACCCGCTTCCCCTTTGGCAAGAGCCATACCCTTTTCGGTCCATTGATGACCATCAGGCGAAGTCGCATACCACACGGTTGCGTCGTAGCCGGGAGAGATCTTCCCTTTTGAATACCAAACGTAGTAAAGATCGCCGACCTTGATCACATCACTTGGATCACGCCGCATCACCCCATTTTCAACGCCGATACCCGTCAGCTCGCTGTGGGTTACGTTCACGGTGCCGAAAGAGGTTTCCTCCGCTTGAGATGCAACACATGACATCGTCAACAGCGAGCACGTAAGGAGGGTGTTGGTAAAAATTCGCTTCATCATTGTCTAAGTTCTCTCATTTGGATATTCGAACAAAGGGGGCAAACATAGGGGGCCGTTGATCGGTCCCTTCCACATTGACGTCACCGAGTTCGCGACGCAGACGTTCCGCTTCCTCCATCAGCGCCGCCCCAACTCGCTGGGATCTTTCCCGTCCACTTGAACATGGCGGGCACACGATGACCACCTTCCATCTGCGGAGGACCGCAGATAATTGCCGGCACGAAGAAGTCCGTTGACCTCTATGCTAACATGAGTGAGACAACTTTGAGTCTTTTCAAATATTTGGCAACAATCGGCGGTGGCGTTTACCAAGAAGCATCCCTAATTTCCAGGAATAATCGAATGAAACGAATGGGTTTGATTGCAGGTTTTTGTTTGTTGATGGGTTTCTCCGGCGTTCAGGTGAACGCACAAACGGAGGGGCAGGAGTATATTCTGAACACCGAGTCGGCAGCCGACAAGCAAGAACGCATGGCTTGGTGGAAGGAGGCACGTTTCGGCATGTTTGTCCACTGGGGACTCTATTCCTCTGCCGAAGGCGAGTGGGGCGACAAGACGTTCACGAGAGCCGCGGAATGGATTCAGCGAAACGCGAACGTGTCAGCCGATGTCTATCAGGAAACCATGCTACCGAAATTCAAACCCGCACCCGATTTCGCGTCGAAATGGGCGAGCCTGGCGAAACAGGCCGGTGCGAAGTACGTGGTCTTTACCAACAAACACCACGAAGGGTTCGCCCTGCACGATTCGACGCAAACCGAGTACGACGCCAAGGACGTAACCGGTCGCGATCTGCACAAGGAAGTGGTCGAGGCGCTCCGTGCGGAAGGCTTGCGCGTCGGTGTCTATCACTCGCTTTGGGATTGGCACCATCCCGATGCCCCTGCTGGAAAGGGCGCGATGAATGTGAGCGGCTTGACGATGGAAGGACGTGATCTTTCCCGCTATACCAATTACCTGCACGCGCAAGTGAATGAAATCACCGATGGCCGATACGGTGATGTGGATGTCCTTTGGCTGGACTACTCCAAAGGACCGTACCAAGGCGAGGTTTGGCGTGCCAAACAGCTCGTCGAACTCATTCGTAACAACCAACCACAAATCTTGATCAACAACCGTTTGTGGCAAAACACGAAGGAACAGCGCGAGGATAGCGGGAAATACTGGTTCGGCGATTTTTCCACACCGGAACAACACATTCCAGCAACCGGAATTGAGGGCATCGATTGGGAAACTTGCGACACCCTGAATATCACCTGGGGCTGGAGCAAGCATGCCGTTGAATTTAAAACCTCGACCGAGCTGATTCATCGACTCATCGATGCTGTCAGCAAAGGTGGAAACTATCTGCTCAACATCGGCCCCCTACCCGACGGATCGATCGATCCGAAGACAGTGGAGCGGTTCAGCGATATTGGCGAGTGGATGCAAATCAATGGAGACGCGATCTACGGCACGCAAGCGGGCCCGTTTTCCCGTCTACCCTGGGGACGCGCTACCGCAAAGGAGATTGGCGACGGCGGCCATCGCCTGTATCTGCACGTGTTTGACTGGCCAGCCAATGGTGAACTGCTGGTGCCGGGTCTGCAAACGATACCGACTCATGGATCTGTCATGGGCGGAAAGGCGGCCGAGACGCTGAGGATGTCGAAAGCACGCGGCGGTGTGGTCCTTGAAGGTCTACCGACGCAACCGGTTCACGACGCAGCCACGGTGATCGCGATTGACTTTGATCAGGTTCCCAGCGTCGCTCCGTACCGCGTCCACGCCGCAACCGATGGCTCCTTTGATTTGGAGCCCGCCGACGCGACCGTCAAGGACGCAATATACCACGACCATGAAATGCACCGGCGGTCATGCATCGATTCATGGAAAGCAAACGCCGAGGCACAATTCCCATTGCAGGTCGAAAAATCGCAAAGCTATGCGGTCCAAATCGAAGTGGCTGCCGACAAGATCAAGGACAACGCCACGTTTGCCTTGTCCGCTGGGGAGGCCCAGCGGTCGTTTGAAGTCAAGTCAACCGGAGGCGGCGAAGTCTGGAAAACTCTCGACGCTGGTTCCATCGAACTTCCGTCCGGCCCAATCACGCTGACCCTGCGGTGCGCGACGATCGACGAAGCAAGCATCCTCAAACTCGCAACGATTACCCTGAAACCAGTCGCGTCCACACCGTAGCGAGAAACAGGCTGCGAAATAGCATGATGCGGCGAGACAACCAAGCGAAGTCCGAGGCAAGTACATCCCACGTTTAATCGCGGGGCGATGAACGGCGTAACAACTGCTCGATCGCCTTTTCCACTTGAGATCGGGTGTAGGCGATCGATGTCACTTTACCTTGCTGATCGATGATGACGACAAAGGGGGCAGACACCATGCCGAATCGCGCTGCGACCTCGTTGGCCACCTGTTCTGAATCCGATGTTTCCGATCGGTAGCTCGGGAACGGCATTTCGTGCTGCTTGATGAATTCCAATACCGGAGCGTCCTTTGGATCTAAGTTCATTCCAATGATGGCGATTTTTCCGGAAGACTGGTTCGCGATCTCTTCGAGGGCAGGAACCAGTTGCAAGGATTCCGGAAATGTCATCGCCCAAAACGGCATCAAGACGATTTGGCCGCGATAGTCAGCGATAGCAATGGGGGTTCCGGTCAGCGTGTCAAGATCGGGATCGAATGTCTTTCCGATCGCGTTTTTCCGGTTTTGTCGAGCCTGGATCGCTAGCTGAGTCTCTTTGCCGGTCGCAGGAATGGGATCAGAAAAACTGTCGGCCAATTGTTCGTACGTCGCCTCGGCAAGTTCCAATTGCTCGAGTCCTTCGAATTGCAACGCTGCACCTGCCAGATACTGAACCGTCTGCAAATCGGGTGATTCACGGATCAAGGCTTGCATCGCAGTGACCCAATCATCAACGGCAATGGTCTCGCCATCGATCGATTTCTGCAGCATGACATCGATGTTGTCGTATTCACTCGTGCCCGCCATCTGGGCAGCCATTTTCGCAATTTGTGGATCCGCGGCATTGGCGAATCGATCCAAAATGGTTTGCCGCACGATCGCGGCTTCATCTACTTGGTTGTACTGAACCAACATCTGCCGAGCTTGCCCCATCACCATCAATGCAGCAATCCCTGGCGATTGGTTTGCATCTTCGGAGTCACTCGCTGCCTTGCCAAGACTTTCAATCAACTGAACAATTTGTTGAGGTGCATCCTGTTTGCCATTTTGAAGGGATTCGATGGCGAAACCGATCAATACCAATCGGCTATCGAAAACGAGGTTTGGATCATTCGAGTCGAGGTTGGATTTGGCCAATGCTTCAAGTTCGACCGCTGCTTTGACATCGCCGAGAGCGGCTAAGTGGGAAAGGGATTGCAACTCGCCTCGAGCGGCTTCCTGTTTGGCTTGGTCGCTCGCGTCAGCATGTTCGCTGAGCCGGCGAGACGCCTCCAACTTCAATCTGACGATTCGCTTCATTTCAGCGAGAGCTTTCTGCTGATCGGTGATTGCTGTTCGACCACTCGCGATCATCTGCATGTCTTTATCGGCACCGGCAAGAAAGACTTGCAATTCATCAGGCGTTAAATCGGCTCGAAGCTGAAGCCGTTTTGCTGCTTCCGTCAGATCGTTATCCACCGAGACGTTGACCGGGGAATCCGCTCGACGGAGGTCACCTGTTTGCTTCGGCTCGTTTTGCCGATCGATCGATTTGACAAGCGGCGGCAATTCTTCGACAGCAGGTTGCTGCTGCGCCGGTGTTGTTGTCCAGGTGTCCTGCGGAATCTCAGGCTTTGGCGGAAGCTCGCTTTGAGTGCCGGAGGCCTGCGTCGGTCGGGTCTCGAGAGCAGCCGAGTCCGTCGAATCGCTCGAGGAGCACCCCAGCACACCAATAACGCAGAGAATGATGGGGAATAGAACCTGTAGCCTAGGCATGATCGTGTTTTGTCCTAAACGCATTCGTGCTTCTCAGTGTTGGATTGGGAGCGACAGCGGAGGCGAATTGCCAATCGCCTATTTTAGCAAACCCACGTGTTCGTAAAGGTGGGTAACGCAAAGTCATCGATTTTCCGGAAAAACTACCGAAAATATTTTGTGTTTGAGTGGTTTGTCGGTACAACAACGAAAGGCGACTACTTTTCTATCATTAGGTGAATACAAGTGAAAGCCTCTTACCAAAACAAAATGACGCATCGTATTGCTTTGTCGTTTTTACTCCCTATGTCTGTGTTTAGTGCCCTTTGGATAGCCGGGTGCAGTGAACCAGCGGCTGAGGTCGTCGAAGAGACCGACGAGTACACCTTCGACGAAATCATGGCTCAAGTCGCAGCGGAAGAAGTGGAGGAGGAATCACCATGAGTAGGCTTCGCTATCGCAAACGAAGAGCCTTTACCCTCGTTGAACTTTTGGTCGTCATTGCCATCATCGGTGTCTTAGTCGGGTTGTTACTTCCCGCAGTTCAATCGGCACGCGAAGCAGCTCGGCGGATGAGTTGTAGCAACAATGTCAAACAGATTGGATTGGGGCTACACAATTATCATGCCGCTTTCGATCGTTTACCTATGCATGGGACGGGACCGACCAACGAATTTGAAAACGACACGACGCTTGCCTCGAAGAACGATGGAACCGGTTTCACTCGACTCGAACTCGGGTATTTGGTGGGGCTGCTGCCATTCGTGGAACAGCAAGCTATCTGGGATCAAGTCAGCAATCCCTTGGTCGAGGCCGACGGCGATCGATGGCCTGCCTTCGGGTCGCGTCCTAACAATGGAAACTATCCCCCCTGGGCAACCGAGATCCCGACGTTTCGATGCCCCAGTGATCCAGGTGTCGGCGTCCCTGCACTCGGCCGAACCAACTACGCAGCCTGTTTCGGCGATGGTTTCTATGATGCAGAAGATGGAGTCACCGTTTGGGACAATTCAATCAATCGATGGCGGTATCAGTCGGACTCGCAAGCGATGCAACGCGCACGCTGTGGCCTTCGTGGTATGTTCGTAACACGTCAAGCACTGCGGTTTCGCGACGTCACCGACGGACTATCAAATACGATCGCGATTGGCGAGATCGCCACAGGACTCGGTGACCGCGATATTCGCAGCGTCGGATTCACCAATACGAAGGGTGGTTTTCTTGGCGTCGCAGACAATCCTCATCGCTGTTCCGAACTTGGGTTGATCGATCCAGCGAGACCTCAGTTTTGGAACGATTCAGCGAACGTCTATGGCGCCGTTTCCCAACGCGGGTTCCGTTGGGCCGACTATCACACGCTACAATCGATCATGAATACGATTCTAGCTCCCAATGCTGAGGTTTGCTTGGTTGGGAACTCGCACACCTATGGGGTCGCCCCACCAAGTAGTCGCCATCAGGGAGGTGTGCACGTTTTGATGGCGGATGGAGCCGTGCGTTTTATTTCCGATTCGATCGAAGCAGGCGATCCGAAGATTCCATGTGTTTATTGCGATGCTCTTGCCGAGGGTACGGATAGCCCGACCGCTGCTGGCTCGCAAAGTCCGTATGGACTATGGGGAGCGCTCGGCACACGAGCTTCGCGAGAGACGATTGAGCCGTAACGAGAAACGTGCGGCCTGCGGGGCACGCGGTCAATGGTACGGAAACTCAGCACAAGCCTGTACTGAGAAGCACTTTTCGATCGCCAAGTCGAGTGGCGTCTCGACGAATTGGAACCGCCCCTTCTCAGTCAATGCCTGCTCGACTCGTGCCAAAAAATCGGCGTTCTCGCTTGCCCATGTCGATTTCGATGGCTGCGGTGCATTTGAATTGGAATGTACGGCAGTTTGATTGCGGAAGGGACTCTCGGCAAAGGGATCGGTTGTCACCTGCGGAGACGCGGTGTTCGCCGCTGCTCCATCCAAATCGACGGTGTTGGTTGCACCGGTCGCACCACCCGCATCTTCGGGCGTTCGGCATTGACGCAAACAAACGCTCATCACGAAACGTGAATAGCGATGAACGAGAATCGAAAACGCATCCGCATCTTGGTGACAATTCCAAGCGTCAAGCAGCAGTCGGTCGCTCACGAATGGCTCTTCGCCATCGAGCGACGAGTCCGTTGAAGACTCCTCGGCCACGATGGATAGTATGCGTGAACTCGACGAAGGTAATGATGCAGCCAATTGAGAATCTCCAACTCATCCGGAAGCCACCACCATCGTGCAGAAACCAAGGAAATCCTCTCGCTTTAAATATTCAGTTTTCTTGACATTTCTCGCTGACCGCCATCACGCTTCACCCTATCCAAGCGCAGTTTGGCGATGACTCACTTTTTGCCCCAATCAACTTAATAACGCCATCGTAGTGGTTTGGCAGGTTATAGGAACACGGTTTGACGGTAGTGGAGTCTGTGAAAGATCCCCGTGCTTCCGGATCTTTCACAAGCTCCACTCCCTCAGATCCAATGCTGACAAAGCACCGGGAACCCGTTTTTTTTCTGCCTCAATCCATCGAACGCAAAAATCGAGCGTTTTTCCGTTCGATGGCAGACTTTTTTTCGATGTTGCGCTAGAATAGCTGTCGTGAGCACGAAGCTGCTATTCTCAATGAACACCCATCAATCGATATCTATGCTGATAAAACTGTTATTTTTGACCCTTTTAGCGGGTTTCCCCGTTCGCGTTTCCACCACCGACGGCAAGTGGATCGAAGGGGAACTGAGAGGCATTGGCGAATCGGAACTGTTATTGCAATCCGAAGGAGCGGAGACAGCGATTGCTTTTTCCGAGCTGACCGCCCTCGAACCCATTGAAGAACCGACGGGACTAGCGCCGAAACCAACGGTGACATTGGTGGGCGGCAGTGTGATTACTGCGCAAGGCATCGCCTTGGCAGGCGATCGGTTGACGATCGAACCTCGTCGACAAGCGAAACTTGACCTTGCGATCGACCAAGTTCGTGCGATCCGTTTCCAAGCTTCCAACCAAAATGTCGATCCGGTTTGGTTCGGTAAGTTCGAAACGGAGCGGAGAGGCGATACGTTGGTGATACGCCGCGAGGGTGACCAACTCGATTTTGTCGACGGATTGGTCGTGTCGATCACAGATAGTGTGGTCAAGTTTGACATCGATGGAGAAGTCATCGATGCACCCATCGGGCGGTTGGAAGGTGTTCTGTTTGGCGGCAGCCAATCGATAGCCAACGCATCGGATATTCAAATCGTCGATGTCTACAATTCTCGTTGGTCCGTTTCTCGTCTTGAGCCAAGCGAACTTGGCGAACCTCTACGATTGGTTTTAAGCAATTCGCTCGAACATCGATTGCCGCTCGAGCACATTGAATCGATCCGCTGGTCAGGTGGTTTGTCGCTCCTCGCCCAAATGGAACCAGCGGAGAAATCGTTTACCCCGGCGATCAAGACGAATTTAGATTCCTCGCGGTTGGATTCATGGTTCAGCCCCAAAGCGGATGCCGATCAAGATCTGATTCTAATTGGTAAGTCGTCCGTCGACTATCGAATTGAGGATGGCTATACGGTTTTCGCAGCGGGCGTGCGACGTGATCGGCAAGTGAGCAAAGCAACCAAGTCGATCGTCCGAATTCGGCTCGATGGAAAGCTCATTTGGGAACAGTCGATCGTCGGCGAGGAAACATTTGGTTTCGAACTCCCCATCGATGGCGGCAATCGTTTGACCATCGAAACCGATATCGCTGATGATGGTGAAATCGGTGATATCATTCGCATCCTACTTCCAAGATTATTGCGATAGGCAAAGGTAACGATGAAAGACATGACATCAACAAGGTTTCCGATCGCAGCGTTGCGATTAGCGGGAGTCGCGATTTTCGGCTGCCTTTGCTGCCCTGCGATATTGGCCGCAAAGGACGGGCCGTTGACCCTAAATCCGAGGTTGGCGGAGGCGGAACAGCAACGGATTGATGCGATCGCTCGCGCAGTGCCGTCAACCGTATGCGTCTTTGTTCCTGGCGGCGGAGGTGGTGGCAGCGGGGTGCTGATCTCGCCCGACGGGTTTGCTCTGACCAACTTTCATGTCACCTCACCAGCGGGCTCCTTTATGCGGTGTGGACTAAGCGACGGCAACATTTACGACGCGGTGATCGTGGGAATTGATCCCGTCGGTGATCTTGCATTGATCAAACTACTCGGGCGAGACGATTTTCCCTACGCAACGATGGCCGACAGTCGATTGGCGTCCGCAGGTGATTGGGTGATGGTGATCGGAAACCCGTTCTTATTGGCTTCCAACTTGCAACCCACCGTGACATGGGGAATTTTGAGCGGCGTTGGACGCTACCAATACCCTTCGGGAACACTACTTGAATATGCGGATTGTTTACAAACCGATGCGTCAGTCAACCCTGGCAATTCAGGTGGCCCGATCTACAACGCCGAGGGAGAATTGCTCGGCATTGTCGGCCGGTGCTCGTTCGAGAAACGCGGCCGCGTCAATGTTGGTGTCGGCTATGCGATCAGTATCAACCAAGCCAAGAATTTCATCGGCTACCTGCACAGTGGGCGGATCGTCGATCACGCCACGCTCGGAGCGACCGTCGCGAGCGATTCCGATGGCGGCGTCCGTGTGTCGAACATTCTGGAATCGAGTGACGCCTACCGTCGCGGTTTAACCTATTCGGCTGAGATTTTGGAAGTCGATGGGCGTGTCGTTCATACTGCCAACGAGTTGCAAAATGTCTTAGCGACGTTGCCAGCCGGGTGGCGAGTGAAGTTGGTTTATCGCAACCAAGGTGAAACGGTCCATACACTCGTGCGGCTGCGAAGTGTCCATCGCCAAGACGAACTGCTCACCAAAATGGCGGGTGCAATGCCTCCGCCACCCCCCCTGAAAAAGCCACCGAAAGAAGAGGAAGGCGGCAGCGATGAACCCGACGGGGAAAAAAAAGCGACTCCCCGATTGGCTCCGAATGGCGATGCGTCCAATCCAATCCCCCCAGCCGTTGCATCCCTTTATGAAGCGAAACGAGGTTTTGCCAACTACGCGTTCAATGAAATTCAGCAAGAGCGTTTTATCACCCGTTTGCGAAAACAGTTTCCTGCAAAAGAGGACTCCGACACGATCGCTTGGAATATTCGCGGAAAAACAGACGACGGGCGTGATGTTGCAATCTCTGTCACCACCGATAAGTTGGCGATCGTGGTTGGCGATGTTGCGGTGGAACCCAAGACGAAGGCCGATTTGTATGATAACGTTGACGCTCAAAACTTTGCCGGCATTTTGCCAGCACTTGCCGCTTGGCAGCGAATGCTTATTGATGGCCCCAAAAAGTTTGGTGAAACGATCTATCTAGGCACGATGCCGCTGGCGGGCGAGAGACCGCTTCGGGATTGTATGGTTGCCAACGACGGTGAACTTGAAGTTCGCTTTTTGTCGCATCCCGAGAGTGAACTTGTCGAAGCAATCGAAGTTTTCGCTGACCGAGACGAAGATCCGGCGGAGCTTTGGATCACACGGCCTGTTGACGATCCCAACGCTATACCCATCACGCTCGACCTGCGTTATGGAATCGAGTCGGTACTTCGGATCCACGTCGATTCGTGGGAAAACAACGGCGAAGCGAATAACGAAAAGGAATCCGTCGATGAATAAGATGCCCTATTTTGCTCGCCCGACCGCAATGGTCTTTGTGTTTTTGGCGACGGCTACCAATGTTTGCCAAGCGCAACCTTCACTGGAACAAGCCTGTGAAGACGCTCAAGCTCGCGTCGTAAAAGTTTATGGCGCTGGCGGGATCGCCGGGTTGGAAGCCTACCAAAGCGGCTTTTTGATTTCTCCCGAAGGCCATATCGCAACCGCTTGGAGCTACGTCCTCGACGTCGAACCTACGGTCGTATTGAACGATGGGCAACGCTTTGATTCCACCATCGTCGGCTTCGAACCGGCACTCGATTTGGCCGTTCTAAAGATCGAGGCTACGGGGCTGCCTTTCTTTCGCATTGATGACGAAATAAGAGTGAACTGGGGCGACCCTGTATTGGCCATCAGTAATCTATTTAACATTGCCGCTGGGCAAGAACCGGCAAGCGTGATGCAGGGGAGCATCGCATCGGTCTCGACACTCGATGCGCGGCGTGGGACCTTTAAAACGCCATACCGAGGAACCGTGTTCATACTCGATTTGGTCGCCAACAATCCTGGGGCTGCGGGCGGTGCTTTGATCAATGGAAACGGCCAATTGATAGGTATGCTTGGCAAAGAACTGCGTGATCGAACGACCGGCGTATGGCTCAACTATGCATTGCCTGCTTCCACGCTTCGGAAAACACTCGGCGACATCATTGCGGGCCGAGTGACCGAAAATATCGATCCCGAAGAGAAAATGTTACCCCGTGATCAATCGCATTCTTTGGCCACGATCGGCTTGATCTTGATTCCCGATATCTTGGAATCCACGCCAGCGTACGTTGATGACGTTGCCGAGAATAGTTTGGCGGCAAAGGCTCGATTGCAGCCCGATGATTTGATTCTGTTAATCAACGGACGCCGCATCGATGGACAACGTTCAATCCGTCAACTTTTGCGGACCATCGACCGCCGCGATCCTGTGGAGCTTACGATCCAACGCGCTTCCGAGATTCTTTCTGTAATGATCACGCCCTAATTGTTTTTTAAACTTATCAACACATTCGTATGAATCCGAAGTCCATCGTCATGACGTTTCATCACCTTCGCAACCCGTTCTTTGGTGTGGCATTATTCGCTATGCTGGTCTCGACACTCATGTCAGATTCCTCTCGCGCACAAGATTTTGAGTATCGCCAATTGATGTCTGAAGCGGTACGCAGTGCAGCAAATGAAGTTTTGCCGTCGATCGTGATGGTCGAAGTGATCGGCGGTACGGGAGGTGCAAATGGTGACGTCGAGCAGGACGCGCCAACAAGCGGAGTTGTCGTCGATTCGGACGGCTATGTGATCGTCTCGGACATTGTCGTTCGCCGTCCTTCGGCTAGCCTGCTTGTGATGCTGCCCGATCAAACCCGCCATGCGGCCAAGGTCGTTGCGCAAGACTTCCATCGCCATTTAGTGTTGTTGAAAATGGAAGCGAAGTCCAAATTGACCGCCATCGATTTTCCTGAATCGGCGTCCCTTGAAATCGGCCAAACCACGGTCGCAGTCGGACGTTACGGAAGTGATGCCGCACCACTTGTCAGCCGTGGTATTCTCAGCGGTCAAGATCGGCTCGATGGTGTTGCTCTGCAGTTTGACGCTCGAATTTCACCATCGTTCTACGGCGGATTGCTGGTCGATTTGCATGGCAATCCGCTTGGCATTTCGATTCCTGCAGTCGCGGCAGGCGGCGCCGAAGAGGCTACAAGTTGGTACGACTCAGGGATTGCATTCGCCGTCCCACTTTCGGTTATCAAAAAAAATCTACCACGAATGAAGGAAGGAGAAAACATCAAGAAAGGCTTGATGGGTTTCGTTCCCAACAGCAAAGATCCGTATGAAAACGACACCAAAGTGGCCGCGGTCCGAGTTCGCTCGCCTGCCGAATCGTCTGGATTGAAAGCGGGCGATGTGATCAAGTCGATTGAAGGTGTGAAGGTTCAGCGCCAACAAGAAATCCGCCAAGTGCTTGGCCGATTTGATGCCGGCGACGAGATCCAGATGGAAATCATGCGTGATGGTGGTTCGCAAACGTTGCAAATCACACTGACGGATTCCATCCCGCCGTTGACGCCACAGCGGCTCGGTGTGATGGCCGCAAATATTTCAGTCGACAATCCTGAAGATCCCGAGCAGGAAAGGACAAAGGTTGTCGTCGAACATATCGTTCCGGAAAGCCCCAGCGATGGAAAACTCGAAGTCGGCGACGTCGTCCTAAAACTCGGGGAAGTCCCGATTGCAAATATTGACTTTCTAAGGAGACAACTGATTGCGTCGGAAGAGGGCAAAGAGATTGTGTTGACAATTGACCGATCCGGTGAATCAAGGACGGTAAGCGTGATCCCGGAAACGATCGACGCGTCGTCCATCCAGAAATTGCCGCCGGATCATTCGGCAACATCGGGCAAGTGGAAAATCGAAGCACTAAAGTTGCCAGACTCCGCGAACGAGGCTGCCGTTTTAATTCCTGGCGACGATGAGAAACGAGGGCCATTGGGGTTGCTGATTCTGCTACTAAATCCAGGTGAAGACGTATCGACAAAGGTATTGGAATCGTGGCAAAAAGCTGCCCAGGAACTGGGGGTCGTGGTTTGTGCGGTGATGCCTGAATCGAATGAGCGTTGGCAGCCAAAAGAAATTGAAGTGATGGCGAAGTTTGCAGCTTCGATTCAAAAGAGCCAGTCGATTGATCCCCAATCCGTCGCGATCGCTTCACCCGCTGCGGTCGCAGGAGGCAAAGCCGCTGCGGCCGATTCGATGGCCGTGGCGGTTGCATTGTCGTCTAACCATACCTTCTATGGTGTCGCGGTTGCCGCGAAGACGCGTCCACCTGCGGTTCGCCTTCGTGAAAATGACGCAGAAGCATCGCTGCAGATCTTGTTGCCGATCGCTTCAAAAGATGAATTGCCTACCTGGGCACCAACCCTTCAAAAAACGGGGTTCCCCGTCGTCCGGGGTGGTGAAGTGACCCAAGAAGATTTGTTGACCTGGGTTCGAGGACTCCAAGCAATATGACGAAACGACGAGCAAGGAAACGGCCAGTCGATCCCAAGCCGGCATCGGAGCCCAAACCCGATCTTAATCCGCCCGCCGATCCGCCCGCCGATCCGCCCACCGATCCGCCAGCCGATTCGGAACAGAAGGCGAAGGTTCCCGACGCCGCTCCGATAGCGAACGCCGCTCGCCCACCAGACATTCCCAGCTCGGTAACCGATCGCTTGAACCGGCTCCCGTCGTTGTCAAGAATTCTGTCGGTCGTCATGTTGTTGCTTGGCATCGTGGCGGTTGGTGCATTGTTTTACCGGGTGATGGCCGGCTTTTTCGTGCCGTTGTTCCTCTCCGCTTTGCTAGTCGTCATCTTCCACCCCGTGTACGATTGGATCTATACCCGAATCGGGAATCGCCGGCGGACGGCCGCCGTTGCGACAACTTTTTTGATTTTGACCCTCGTGCTCATGCCAATCATTGTCGTCCTGTCCGTCGCGACGAGTCAGTTCACATCGATGGTTAGCCAGATGAATTTTAGGGATATTGAAACCGCCCTCGACCGAGCGCGAGAGCAAGTTGGTATTTCGCTTCCGCATGCCGAGAAATTCAGGCGGCTCGATCAATTGACCGATGCAATCAGCGCTTCATCCTTGAATGATGAGCAGCGAGCAAAGCTCGACTCGGACACCCCGCTAAGCGAATTCATTCAGGTATTGTCCTCTTTCGAGCAGCGGTCGGACAATCGGGAATTGGTCGAAGCCGAATTGAACGAAGCCGAGAATTTGATCGTTTTTTTACAGCAGGAAGTGGACGGTCCCGTGACCGCAAATGCTGCAGCGACCGTTGCAATCGACCGCCTCGAAGAACTGCGCCGCTCGCTTGCACCTACCAAGCATGGACCATTGGACCTGTTGTTGCCAGAGCCGAGCGAAGGCGTCGAAGAGCAGGAGGAAGTCGTCGACCAATTGACGGCGGACGAACAATTTCACCAGAAGAGTGTCATTGCATCAGCGGCAATTCGCTCTTGGATGAAAATACTGCTAGGTGGCTCCTTTCGTAGTCAAGTAAAATTGGTAGCGAATCCGAGCGCCGAAGATTTCAAAAAACTGTTGGTCCGCGCAAGAGAAACACTACAACCTCGCTTCGTCAGTCTGACCAGTGCAACGGGAAGCTATTTTCTGCAGATTTTGATTGGAATGGTTGTGTTGGTCATTTCGGTCTACTTCTTTTTGGTCGACGGTGCCGCCATGATCCGGACATTGATGCGGCTTAGCCCACTCGATGACAATTATGAAAGACGCTTGTTGCTAGAGTTTGATCGAACCAGTCGCGCGGTGGTTTTGGCGAGTGCGCTGAGTGCCTTGATACAAGGCATCTTGGCGGGCATCGGATTTTGGACGCTCGGATTTGAGTCGGTCGTACTATTGTTTTTAGCGACCACGTTGATGGCACTTGTCCCCTTTTTAGGGGCGGCATCGGTTTGGGTTCCAGCGACATTATGGTTAGGGCTGGTCGAACAGCAGTGGATGGAAGCTGGCGCGCTAGCAATCTATGGTGTTGTTATCATCTCATCGATTGACAATGTCATCAAGGTTTACGTGTTACAAGGACGATCCCAACTGCATCCGCTATTCGCACTGCTAAGTGTCTTGGGCGGTGTCAAAGTGTTCGGCCCAATTGGAATTCTCGTCGGGCCAATGGTTGTCGTGTTCTTGCAAACGTTGCTGGAAATCCTCAACCACGAATTAGAGCAACGAGAGGAAGTTGGAACATCGCCAGCAAGCCATGGCTTGGAAACCGATAGGTGAGCACCCTCGAAAAAACGAGCGGACGATCGAGTGACGCCGAACGCTCTGCTCAGCCGTCCTTTTGCGGGATCAACACGCCGTAAACTTCAATCGTCTTGCCCGTTTCATCGAAGATCGGTTGGCCGCGAACAATGAGCGTGCGATAGCGGTTATGAACGCCTTTCTGGCGGACTTTGATCTCATAAGCGGCACCCGATTTGATCGCTTGAGTGATCGCTTCTTTCATCCGTCGGCGGTCATCCGGGTGAATCACTTTGAGGTATTCGTCGAAACTCGGAACTCCTTGATCAGGCTTGCGGCCGGCCAATGCAAAGGCCTCATCATTCCAAACAATCTCTTTGCTCTGCACGTCGTAAGACCAGGTCGCTAGCCCCGCCAAGGCTTGTAGCTCGCGAAGTCGGCGGCGGCTTTGCCTCAGCTCGTTTTCGGCTTTCTTTCGCAGCGAGATGTCTCGAATACTTGAAAGCAGAACCATCTCGCCGTTCAAACTCGCAATGCGACCGCTAATCAAAACATCAATACGAGTTCCATTGCGATGCTTGAAGACCCCTTCAAAATTATCGATTCGACCATTCTTTTCCAATCGAGAAATCAACTCGTCTCGCTGCTTTTCGGAAACCCAAACATTGAGTTTAGACATCAACTTTCCAACTATTTCGTCCTCTCGATATCCCATCAAGTCGCTGAATTGTTGATTCGCTTCGATGACACGACCTGACGACATTCTCACCAACAGCCCCGCCTCGGGAGACTGGGTAAACAAAACACTATAGCGAGATTCCTTTTCTCGGTTTTCCAGCCGTAGATCTCGTTCACGACGTACTCGCGCCGCCCGTTCACTCGTCCCATGTCCCGCTGCATCATAGAGCGACAATGCCAAGTCGAGATCACCTTGTTTAGTCGCTACACGAGCGAATTCGAGATTCAGCTGATCGCGGATATCCAAGGCGCGGCGATTCTCCGGCCAAATTTCCAGTGCTTCAGCCAGTAACGCGCCCGAAACGCGAAACGCTTCGTAATGGTTCTCCGCGGTCGCCGTTGTCAAATGTTCTTCGACACGCTTGACAAGTCGCGTGCTTTCCTCATGTTCGCGTTGTTGATGGATCGCTGCTAAGAACGCGTCCACATTTGGATACCGGTCGGCTGGGTCCGTGGACATCGCCTTCATCGCGATGTCAAGCAGTTCCGTTTTCACGTTGGTCGGGCGGATTTTGTTTTCGGCGGCCGCCTGGATGCATTCGAGTAACGTCTCGCCATGATGGGGTGGATAGCCCGTTTTGATTTGGAATAGAATCGCTCCGAGAAGATAAACATCGGTTTGGAACGAGACCTGTCGATAGTCACCTCTCGCCAACTCGGGAGCCATGTACGCAGGCGTGCCGCCGATCGTATGCCGATTCGCCTGTGAAGAACAATCCTGTTTGTCAATCAGCGGATCTCTCGCTTCATACTGGACCGCCAATCCCCAATCCGCAAGTAGCACTTCACCGAACCGCCCGAGCATAACGTTTTCAGGTTTGATGTCGCGGTGGACGAGTCCACGCGAGTGCGCATAACGAATCGCATCCGCCACGCGAGTCAAGATTTGGACATTTTCTTTGACCGACTTCTCCTTGATCTGTTGATCCCAACTTGCTCCATCAATTCGCTTCATCGAATAGAACAATCCACCATCCTGGTCGACGCAAACTTCATGCAAGGCAATGACATTGGGGTGATCGAGTCCTCCAATCACACGTGCTTCACTAAGAAAACGGTCTCTCGATGTAGGGTCGACCGCTAAATGGTCGCGAAGCACTTTAATGGCCACCTCGCGATCGATGGCGCGTTGATGAGCTTGGTAAACGATCCCAGTGCCGCCGGATCCGAGTTGGCCAACCAATCGGTATTCCGCCTCGCATCCGTTGACTCCCCCTTTGATGCCTCCGATTGTGGCAACCTTTCTCAGAGGGACGAATCCAACATCCTGGCAATCCAACTTCTGCTTTCGGATCGTTTCCGTTGGATCCGGCTTTTCGGGCAACTCGATGGTTTCAAGGTCCGCCCCGTTCGCCATCTTTTCCCAAGCAGGATGTGACAAAAACGCTTTTTCCACCGTTCCCGATAGAACCACGGTTTGCTCATCTGCGGGCATTGACGCCAAGCGATCCCGCAATTCGCGGTTGCTCAAAACAAGGGTGATCAAAGCCGAGGCATGAGCATCGTTAGAAACGGGTTTGGACGACATTCAACGGTTGGGATTTTGGGAAACGAAACGATTCTCGCTGCATCAAATTATAGACGAGTGTCATCTGCTTCGACACTGTCATCGTGCGAAATTCATTCCGCTACCTGCGGGTCGTTAAAACCGCGCCCAATCACATCGATCATCCGGGCTAGAAGGATGGTTGGACCGAGCCAATCGATGGACGCAAATCGCTCAACGAGCGAAGCGACATCGCGGCGCAGCCGCCCTACGGAAAAATCGGCAAAGAATTTGCATTCCCTTCTAAAATGGCGTCGATTCGTTTTCGTGTGGCTTGACGTTTGGAAGGGTCGTCGCTTGGAAAACCGATCTCCTCCAGAATGAATGCCTGCAACGGATGCTGCTCGGCTTTCGCGAAGCCAACTTCGCTAAGTTTCATCCCATTGGCCATCGCAATCGTAGCCATCGCCACGTCACCCAACTGCGTCTCCAACTTCTCTCCGGTTGCACTCCTCCGTGCCGCCACGATCCGTGTATCATCCAAAAACTTGGCGACGTGCTTCCCATCTTGGCGAGTTCCATGCTGAGCAATCGCTTGCATTGCCATCGAGATTTGGTCAGCCGTTGTCGCTTCATCGAGTGTACGAATTGCGAGCGGAACAACACTTTCCAAATCCCAACTCAAAGCAAAGAAGATCGTTTCATCACGATTCGCTAAACTGGATCGATTGATCCAATTGCCAACCAAGGCGTCGACAGGACCTCCTAATTGCAGATCGCGATGCAATTCGTTCCCCGTCGCTTGACGAAGCATCGACAACATTAGACTTTCATCCGCTTCGCTAATTGGTACGTTTGAGTCTTGCCCAGGCAACAACATCGCCAAAATATCGCTACGCGTTGGCATCTGCATTTTCTCGTACTTGCGAACACGAATTCTTCCCACAGCGGATTGCATTGCAATCGCTCGGTCCCGAGCCGATCCATCGAGCGACTTGACCACATCGGCATGGGACATCAACAGCTCAACAAACAGTTTTCTGACTCCGTACGAATCGCCCATCACACTCTGCATCACCCCCCATCCTTCGAAGGGAACCTCGTCACCCGCTAAGAAGGAATCGGTTCGTTGCTGCAAATCGCCGGAAGTCAATTGAAGAATCAATTGTCGACTTCGCAGCCTGACCTCGGGATCGGTTGTTCGCTCGGCAGCGTCCTGCAGCGGTGGTAACACCGAAACCCCTAGCTCGATCAACTGGCCTGCCGCATATTCGCGTTGCGCAAACTCGTCCGCACCGAGCTGATTGATCCAAATTGCAACTTGGTCTTGATCGAATTCCTCGGTGGACCGATCGACAACCTGCGCGTCCGCAATCGTGGCAACGAAAACGATCAGAATCGCTGCAAGATGGGTCATGTTCCAAGCTAGAAAATTCATGCTATTTGCAGGTAGAAATAGGATCTTGGTAGGGATCAAGGTCAAATCGGAGTCGTTCTGGTTTCGCTGTCTCCATTATAGCTTAACCGCAGCAAAGATTGCCGCGAAGCCACCTTACGGAATAGCAAAAACCGGTGTCTCGCGATGGAGGCACCGGTTTTCGCTGGGTGATCAAGCTGGACGCGTGGGCCGTTATCCACGCGGCTTCACGAATCAATGGGTCGTCGTTGCGCTTTGCTTGGCCATCTTGGGAATCTCTTTTGCGGCGACGAAAAAGTTATCGATTTCGGCGCTGTTTTGAAGCTCTTCGAACTTGATATTCATCGCCACATTCGTTTTGGTTTCTGTCAAGTCTCGGACCAGTTCGGCTCGCACATCCTCCATTTTCTGTACGATTGGCGTTGTATAACCTTGACATCGCATCACGATATACTTGTCGCCGGTGACAACGATGCCGCTTAAATCACCCGGTTTCATTGCGAACGCTTCTCGCTCAATGGCGGGTTGACCGCTATGTTTGCGAATCGGTGGGACTTTGCCCATATTGCTCGACGAGACGGGCTCGACGCTGTATTGCTGTGCCAATTCGCCAAAGAAGTGATCGGTCGGATTGTCGCGAGCCATTTCCCATACCTTCTGTGCCGTCCGCTGATCGGACAGAACGATCGCCAGGATTTCCACTCGAGGTCCATAGGCAGACTCAAAGCCTTGTTGCAGATCCTCTTCGCTTAACGTCACCGACTCTTCGACCAACTTTTTCATTGCAACACTGGGCCAAACAGCATCGCGAATGTAGAGTTCCGTGGTCGTCTTTCCGTCCGCCGTGATCGACTCCATCCATGCCTGAACATCGGGTTGATGATCTTTGCGAATGTACCCGAAGCTGAGCGCTGCTCGTTCGATCTCGGCTTGCAAATCGGCATCGGTCACTTGCTTGTTCGCTTTTCGTAACGCTTGGGTGAGGAGTTTGCGGTTGATTTCACCGTCAAGCACTTCTTCTCCATGGCGTTTCACACATTCGGCTCCAACCGAGGCAATCGTCACCTCTTGACCGTTGACGATCGCCGCCACACCAGGATATTGATTCATTTTTTCGGCATCGCCAAGAATTGTCTTCACTTGGGCGTCGGCTTGCAACCGTGCAAACAACTCGGTTGCGGCCCCTTTCATCTTTTGATCGCGAATTCGATCACTGATTTGCTCTCGAATGGCAGGCAACGCCTGCGGACTTGGGATGGTCTCACCAATGCGTCGAACCGCTTGCAAGATGATCCATTGATCGCCAAGTTGCATAACGGGCGATACCGCATCATCGGCGAGAGCAAATGCGGCTTCTTCTAGACGTGAATCGCCGCTGTAGCGGCGAATCGGTGGGATCAAGCCTCCAACGCTAGCACTTGCAGGATCCTCACTATATTGTTTTGCCAACTGAGCAAATTGACTGGGATTTTTGGTCGCTTGTTGATGCAATCGGTCCGCGTCCGCTCGGGACGCTACCATAATCAACCGACATTTGACCGCCTCACCAAACTGAGCGATGAAGGCACGATCCATTTCTTCCTGAGTCACTTTCACTTGGTCATCGACCAAACGGCGGAGAGCCAACATGGGCCATATGATTTCGCGGCTATATTGATCGGGCGCGATATTACGCTCTTCTTGCAAAAGCTGCAGATACGCGGGCATCGCCAAACCAAATTTTGATGCGATACGAGCGATCTCTTCACGGACTTCGGTCGCGGTCACTTCAATGCCCTGCGACTGACAAGCCTGCAAAATCAAATGTCGATTGACCATGTTCTCAAGCACTTCGGTACCGTAACGGCGAAGCGTTTCTTCGGTCAACGTTTTCCGCGTGATGGGGTCAGCATTCACAACGGCAACCACGTCGTTGGCATTGTCTTGACTACGGGCCACCGAAGTGCCGAGCGTACTGGCAATGCCAATCACGACAGACAAATAGAGGCCAAAACGAAGAAGCGAAGTCATCCACAGCTTGAATCGGTTGGGTCGGTAAAACATCCCGGTCATTCCTTTGAATCGTAGAGCAATCGTTTGATTGTCGAGCAATCGTTTGATCGTCGAGCCTACCACGTCACTTTCCGAGGCAACGAATTCCATCCGCTTTCACCCCAAAAGTACTTACTTAGAATCGGAAAGTAGAAAAATTCTGATTTTGACTCAAGATCGATTCGCTAGAATTATCATGGTTCATCGGCTTGGGCTTCTGCAACCTCCTTTTATCCCACAAAGCCGCTAGATGGAGCGGATTTTGTTGTCAGAGTTTCGACGAAATCGGCTTTGCTATCGTTACCGAAGCATCTCTTGCGAAACGGTGGGGTCGATACATCGGTTCAGCAATCGTTCTTCGATTGGATGGTCAAACCGAGGCTAACGCCCTAAACGGCTCATGGAATCGACCGCCAGCAAGCGAAGCCTACCATCGCGGCTGATCGCGGCTCGCGCAATGAAGTGCACCGAGCCCCCAAATCAAATCGCGGCAATCAATAGATTCGACGACCGCACCATGAGCGAGGTTTTGCAAAATCTGCATTGCTCGATCATCCGACTTCGGTTGGCCAAAGCTTGGCATTAACAATCGATCCCGTCCTAGCATCAAAAAATTGCAGTAACTTTCTGGAACTCGCTGTCCAGAGACGGATCGTGGTTCAGGAATCGGCAATCGATGCACATTGACGTTGGGAGTTGTTGAATCAGCCCACAAACGCAGTTGCCGAAAATTTTCTTCGAGCGGTTCGTGATTTTCATCCGACGGATCGTCGCAAACGGCGACCACGACATTCTCAGGGTCCAAAAATCGAGCCAGTTGGTCGATGTGCCCGTCGGTATCATCGCCGATCAGACCGCCACCAGAAAGCCATACAATCTCGGTGACCCCAAGTTGTGAATAAAGTTCGGCTGAGATTTGGTCGGCGGTCCAGTTTGGGTTTCTTGTAGCCGTTACCAAGCATTCAGGCGTTGTCAGCAATCGACCGCAACCATCGGTTTCGATCGCGCCTCCCTCTAGACACAATTGGCTGCGGACTCGTTGGATACCAAGAAATTCGCATATCGTTTTCGCGGCAGCGTCATCGGCATCCCAGGGCGGGTACTTTCCTCCCCAAGCATTATAGCGCCAATCGACCCCAATCCAGCTCAGCGAATTTTCCGCTGCGATCGGATTTTCCGCTGCGATTGGATTTTCCGCTGCGATTGCACGCTCATTCGAGACGACAAAGGTTGGTCCATAATCTCGGATCCAGCAATCGTTGGTCTGCACAACCACCAATTCGATCGAGGCGTGAACGAGCGAATTGGCAGAAATATCCAGTAGCTTTCGCGCATCATTCAAGCGAGCGGGGGGCACCAATATTTTCACCTCCGTGCTCGCCGCCATCGACCGGACCCAGGACACGAAAAAGTCAGGAATTCGCTCGAAATATCCCGGCCATGTCTCGTGGCTATGCGGCCAAGCGAGCCAAACGGCAGCGAGCGATTCCCATTCCGCAGGCATCCTCCGCAAAAAACCACGATCGGAGAGCTGGAGAGAAGTCGAAGGATCGGTCACGGTGGGCTATTCGCCTTCGAGCCGAATTTCTTCCTTCACTTTCTGGATGAAGTGAGGCGATTTGCCACCCTTACTAAGCTCGACAGCTCGCTTTTCCGCTTCTTTTTTCTGATCAAACTCGAACACAGCAACGCGTTTGAGATTTTGGCTGAAGACACCCCAATAAAGTCTCAAGCGAACATTTTCCGCTGTTTTCTTCGACTTTCGAGTGGATGCGCGCTTTTTCTTAGCTTTTTTTTTGGCCGTAGCCTGCTTTTCGGCAGCCTCCGCCTCTGCAGCTTTTGCTTTACGACTGACGACCTTACGGGCCATGTGAACCAGGGGGGATCGAGGAATAAAGTGGTAAACGGTAAGGGCGAAAAGATACCATCTTTTTGTTCGTTCTGTCACCGGGGGAGACGGCAAGCTAGAAAAATTATGATTCAGGGTAGAGAATAGGAGTCTTGATCGCTATCCTTTCTGCTGATTGTCGCGTAGACTGAACTCCCGATTGGTTTTGATTGCCCGACCTGTGTTGAGACGGTTAAATTCCAACCGGCTTGGAATCTTTCACAAGATTCACGACAACCGGGCGGCTCACGACGGCGGTCAAATCAAAGAACCCACTTCTACCGATTCCCACTTCTACCAATTCCCACTTCTACCGATTCCCACTTCTACCGATTCACGGAGCGACAACAAGATGCAGGTAAGCGTTTCGGCGCGTCATGGTAATCTTCAACCTGGCGATCAGCAGCTTATTGTAGAAAAAACGGAAAAGTTACGGAGGCTGTACGATCGAATCAGTGCGATCGAAGTCACCGTTGACTTAGAAAATCTTGATAAGCCCTCTTTGGAAATTCGTGTCTCGGCCGAAAAGACCGATGATTGCATCTCCACGGGTGAAGCCAACACGGTGATCTCCGCTCTCGATTCGGCAATCCCGAAAATGGAGCAGCAATTACGGAAACTGAAGGACAAAAAAACGGGTCACCGTAATACGCCCCACAAACACATTGAATCCGTCGTCACCGATGACGACGACGAATAAACCCCATTTAACTCAATTTGATTTCACAAAGGAATCGTATACCAATGAAGTTCGCAGACTTTATCAACACCAAAGCAATTCGTGCGGATCTGAAAGCCGTGACGAAGGAAGAAGTCATCCAAGAGCTCGTCGAGTCGCTTTTGGAATCCGGTCAAATCGAAGCTGACCAAAAAGAAGACATCATCGCTGCAATCATGAAGCGAGAAGAACTTGGCAGTACCGGAATTGGGCGTGGCGTCGCCGTTCCCCACACGAAGCACCCCAGTGTACAAAAGTTGGTTGGCACCGTTGGCGTTAGCAATGAAGGCGTCGACTTTGATTCGCTCGATGGCGAACGCGTTCAGCTTTTCTTTCTGTTGATCAGCCCACCCGAGCGGCCTGGCGATCACTTGCGTGCCCTCGAGAATATCTCGCGGCAACTTCGCGACGAGAATTTCTGCCGATTCCTCAAGCAGAGCAAGACTCCCGAGGATATCAGCCAACTGCTTCAAGAAGCTGACGATAATCAATTTGTGTCTGGCTAATGACAAACGATTCCTCGCTATCCACAGTTGTCGTCGTGCGTAATCCGCAAGGCTTACACGCTCGTCCTGCCGATATGCTCGTTCGACTGGCGAACCAGTTCGATTCGACCATCAAAATCGGTAAAGGCAGCGAGCATGTCGACTGCAAAAGTATTCTCTCGCTTCTGACGCTCGGAGCGGCAGCCGGCACCGAGTTGTCGATCTCGGCGTTCGGAAGCGATGCCGATGCGGCCATTCAAGCGATTGTGGAATTGTTTGAAGCGGGGTTTCATGAAATGAATGATGAAGAGTAATCGAACTTCTCGCTAATCCCAAACTTAAAGAAGCCAAATCTCGATCGGTCGTCGCATCAAGTAAGAGGCTGCGACCGTCGATTCTTTGATGGTTGAATTACAAGGCATCCCTGTATCGCCGGGAGTCGCCATCGGTCCAGCCCTAGTGCTCGACGCGGATGGGTACCGTATTCCCCGTTGTCTCGTCGCCGCAGATGATGCGGAGGATGAGTACGCGCGCTTGAGCCAAGCGGTGGATTTCGTTTCCGCCCGACTTGAAACCAATCGCTTGGAAACCTCCGCCGCCGCCGGAAACAGTACGGGCGATATTTTTGCCGCTCAGCTTCAAATGCTGCACGACCCACGACTGCACGCCGAATTGGGACGACGTATTCGCGACGATCACCAATCGGCACCCTATGCGGTTAGCCGCGTATTGAACAATTATGCAACCGCGCTTCGCCGACTCGATAACCCGCTTCTCGCCGACCGGGCTGAAGATGTTCTCGATATCGAAAAACAATTGCTATTTGAACTCGGGGCCGTCACCCGGCAACCATTAGCCGACCTGAGTGAGCCGGTCATTGTGCTTGCACATGGATTGTCGCCAAGCGAAACAGCCAATCTCGATCGCCGCTATGTTCGGGGATTTTGTACCGAAACAGGTGGCCCCGGTGGACACACCGCGATCGTCGCCAAAGGACTCGAATTGCCCGCAGTCGTCGGCATCGGCCCCTTTCTCGATTCGGTCAATAGTGCAGGAACGGTCATTGTCGATGGCGACCGCGGGCGAGTGATCATCGATCCCGACGAACAAGTACTTTGCGAGTATCGAAAGCGTCTCGCTGATCGTCGCTCGCTTACCGCCCGGCTAGCTGAGCTGAAAGATCTGCCTGCCGAAACAGCGGACGGACTCAAGCTGCAATTGAGTGCAAACATCGAATTCCCCAGCGAAGCGGAAGGATGCTTGCAGCGTGGGGCCGACGGAATTGGCTTGTATCGAACCGAGTTCCTCTACCTTGCAAGCGAACGAGAGCCGAGCGAAGAGGATCATTACGAAGCCTACAGCCAAGTCGTTCGGGAGATGGATGGACGCCCGGTTGTGATTCGAACGCTCGATCTGGGGGCCGACAAGATGGGCAAACGCCCGCATGCCGAATACGAACACAATCCATCCTTGGGGCTCCGTAGCATCCGTTTGTCGCTGCGAAACTCGAACCTGTTTCGACCACAATTAAGAGCGATCTTACGTGCTGCCGTCCTCGGAGATATTCGGATTATGTTTCCGCTCATAACGACGATCGGCGAACTGCGACAAGCTAGAATGCTGCTCAATGTCGTTGCTGAAGATTTGCAGGACTCTGGCGTTCCTTATCGAAGTGACATCCCGGTCGGTATGATGGTGGAAGTCCCTGCTGCCGTCGTCATGCTTGACGTGTTCGCCCGTGAAGTCGATTTTTTCAGCATTGGAACGAATGATTTGGCCCAATACACGTTGGCGGTCGATCGCAGCAACGAGTATGTCGCAAACCTCTATCAATCGTGTGACCCAGCCGTGCTTCGATTGATCGCCCATAGTATTGAAGTCGCCAATGCCAATAATATCCCGATCTCCGTTTGCGGTGAAATGAGCAGTAATCCGGCTCGTGCACTACTGCTAATCGGAATGGGGGTGCGATGTTTAAGTGTGCCGCCGTCAGCGTTGCATCGACTCAAAAAAGCGATTCGAAGCGTTACCAGCGAGCAGTGCCGACAAATCGCCGAGCGGGTCATGAAGCTGGAAACGGCAAAGGATGTCGACTTGTATCTTCTCGACCGACTCGAAGCCCTTGTTCCCGAATTGGTTGTTAGCTAGACGGATTGACCTACTTTTCAAACCAATAATGACAATAAGAATTCGCTATCGCGTTCGATTCGAGAAGAGAGATTTGCTGAGGTGGATTGGCCACAACGATCTGGCACGCCTCTGGGAACGGATCGTTCGCCGCGCTCAGTTAAAGCCATCGATGACAGAAGGCTTCCATCCCAAACCGCGAATTGCATTCCCCTCAGCACTAGCCCTCGGCATCGAGGGATTGGACGAAGTCCTCGACATCGATCTTGCCGAAGAACTCCCTCCCGACGATCTGTTCCGGCGATTGGCTGACGACCATCAACCTGGACTCGTTATCAAGCATGTTTGTCGATTGCCCGAGGGAATCAAAAAGGCTCAACTTAAGCGAAGCGACTATGTGATCGCACTACCACCCTCGATGACAAGCGATAGCGACCTTGATGCGATCCGCGCGGCGGTTGCAGAACTTAAAAGTCGAGAAACGGTCTCGGTCGAACGGAAGAAAAAACAAGTTGTCGCAAACGTTGCGAACGACATCCCCCAGCTTGAATTGGAAGATGGGCACTTAGTGCTGTCGCTGACTGCGACACCGGGCGCTTCGCTAAAACCGAACGATATCCTGCAAATACTTGGCTTTGATGATTGGATCAATGGTGGAGCGATAATTTCCCGCACCCGCGTTGTGCTCGAAGAAGAACACACGTAGCACAGGCTTCCAGCCTGTGTTGAAAAAACACGTAGCACAGGCTTCCAGCCTGAATTGAAAAAACACGTAGCACAGGCTTCCAGCCTGAATTGAAAAAACACGTAGCACAGGCTTCCAGCCTGTGTTGAAAAAACACGTAGCACAGGCTTCCAGCCTGTATTGAAAAAACACGTAGCACAGGCTTCCAGCCTGTGTCGAAAAAACACGTAGCACAGGCTTCCAGCCTGTGTCGAAAAAACACGTAGCACAGGCTTCCAGCCTGTGTCGAAAAAACACGTAGCACAGGCTTCCAGCCTGTATTGAAAAAACACGTAGCACAGGCTTCCAGCCTGTATTGAAAAAACACGTAGCACAGGCTTCCAGCCTGTGTCGAAAAAGCACGTAGCACAGGCTTCCAGCCTGTGTCGAAAAAGCACGTAGCACAGGCTTCCAGCCTGTGTCGAAAAAACACGTAGCACAGGCTTCCAGCCTGTGTCGAAAAAACACGTAGCACAGGCTTCCAGCCTGTATTGAAAAAACACGTAGCACAGGCTTCCAGCCTGTATTGAAAAAACACGTAGCACAGGCTTCCAGCCTGTGTCGAAAAAACACGTAGCACAGGCTTCCAGCCTGTGTCGAAAAAACACGTAGCACAGGCTTCCAGCCTGTGTCGAAAAAACACGTAGCACAGGCTTCCAGCCTGTGTCGAAAAAACACGTAGCACAGGCTTCCAGCCTGTATTGAAAAAACACGTAGCACAGGCTTCCAGCCTGTATTGAAAAAACACGTAGCACAGGCTTCCAGCCTGTGTCGAAAAAGCACGTAGCACAGGCTTCCAGCCTGTGTCGAAAAAGCACGTAGCACAGGCTTCCAGCCTGTATCGAAAAAACACGTAGCACAGGCTTCCAGCCTGTATTGAAAAACCACGTAGCACAGGCTTCCAGCCTGTGTCGAAAAAACACGTAGCACAGGCTTCCAGCCTGTATTGAAAAAACACGTAGCACAGGCTTCCAGCCTGTGTCGAAAAAGCACGTAGCACAGGCTTCCAGCCTGTATTGAAAAAACACGTAGCACAGGCTTCCAGCCTGTGTCGAAAAAGCACGTAGCACAGGCTTCCAGCCTGTATTGAAAAAACACGTAGCACAGGCTTCCAGCCTGTGTTGAAAAAACACGACAGGCTAGAAGCCTATCCTACGAAATAGAAACAAACGGCAGGTTGAACGCCTGCCCTAAACCGAATACTAAACCCCGGTGAGCGTCCATGCGAACGTCTTTTTACTTAACGCCGCATTAAGCTTGCCAAACACCCGAAAGGTGAATTTGATGAAGAAAGAAATGTTGATCAACGTGTTGCAACCCGAAGAATGCCGGATTGCAGTCATTGCCGATAAACGCCTCGACGAACTCTATGTCGAACGAAAAAGTGTCGAAGCATTTGCCGGAAATATCTACCGTGGCAAAATCGTCAACTTGGAACCAAGTATCCAAGCAGCCTTTGTCGATTTTGGAGTCGGTCGAAACGGATTCTTGCACATCAGTGATGTTGAACCGCAGTACTTCCGCCAAGGCGGTTACGATCCCGAAGAGATCATGAGAGAATCGGACGAGATGGCCGAGGCAGCCGCGAAACGAGCGAGAGACTCAGGACAAGGACGCAAACATGCCTTCAAAGGTGGCCGGCCCCGAGTCAAACCGCCTATCCAAGAAATATTTAGACGAGGCGATGAAGTCTTGGTCCAAGTGATCAAAGAAGGAATTGGCACAAAGGGCCCAACCCTCAGTACTTATATCTCGATCCCAGGCCGTTACCTCGTCCTCATGCCTGCCCTCGGGCGCGTCGGGGTCAGCCGAAAAATCGAAGACGAAGACGACCGCAAACGACTCAAGCGATGCTTGTTGTCACTCGACCCACCCAAAGGACTCGGCTTCATCGTTCGTACCGCCGGTGCTGGACGGAAAGAGCCCGAACTTCAACGCGACTTGGATTACCTGCTGCGACTATGGAAAGCGATCGTTCGCCGAGTGAATACGCCTGGCGATCCTGGCGTACTGTATGAGGAAAGTGATTTAATCATTCGCACAATCCGCGATATCTACAGCGAGGATATCGATCAAATCGTGATCGATGAACGAGAGTCCTACGAAAAGGCAAAGGACTTTTTGAAGATGGTCATGCCACGTGTCGTCGATCGATTGGTCCTTCATGATGGCGGTCAACCGCTCTTCCATAAATACAAGTTGGAGCAAGAGATTATGCAAATCAATCAACGTCAAGTGCCTCTTCCTAACGGTGGTTCCATCGTGATCGATCCGACGGAGGCTCTCGTGGCGATCGACGTCAATAGCGGTAATTTCCGAGGCAATGATTCTCCTGAAGAAAACGCGTTCCGTTTGAACTTGGCGGCAGCCAAAGAGATCGCAAGGCAACTTAGACTCCGCGACCTCGGCGGTGTCATCGTCAACGACTTTATCGATATGCGAAAAGAAAGCTACCGACGTAAAGTTGAACACGCGCTTCGCGATGCGATGGCCAATGACCGAGCACGAACGAAAATTCTAAGAACGAGCCCGTTTGGATTGGTCGAGATGACTCGGCAAAGAATCCGCCCGAGCTTGAAACGAAGCATCTATACCGATTGCCCCTGTTGCCAAGGCCGTGGCTTGGTCAAGACCGCGGAGAGTATGTCGATCGAAGTGATTCGCATGTTGGCCCTGGCGGTGCCAAACGATCATATCGAACGAGTGACGATCCGAGTGAACGATGAAGTAGCGGCACATTTGAACAACAAAAAGCGCCGCGATGTCATGGAGATGGAAGATGTGGGAAAAATGACCGTGCAAATTCTCGGCAGCGAAGGATTGTTCCCCGAACACCTCGAAATGGATTGCCGTGACGCGCACGGCGAGCGAGTCGAAATCGATTCGTAAAGATCGCTTGACTTCCTCATCGGGAGGCTATCCCCACACCTTCCCGAACCGCAGCTTAACGCCGCGTTCGACCTCCCTTAAACTCCCTGAGGTTGTGCGGCTATTAGGTTGTTGTTTCGCAAGCGACTACGCCACGAACACTTATCCCCAGGCTCCCGCCTGAGGATAAGCGTGGTGGAAGGCAGCAGCGTTCGTGAAATCGATTGGACGGGGCGGCTATCGAGTGTACCCGCGAATCTCGATCCGCTTGCTCGATTGGTTCCGAGCGATCAAGCGACATTTGACGCGAAAGGAAAAGGCTGTTGTGGGGAAAGCTGATGACCAGGGTGATCCCCCCCGGAGGTCGCGGGTCCGCAACTTGAGACTCGCATCACCGGTAGGGGCGTGCAAGCAATCGGTGCTTCAGCCTGATGGCTTCCGCTGGGACGGACAAGATGAAACGGGTACGTCAAGGCACTGTCAGTGCCCCCAATCGAAGCTTGCCGTATTAAAAAGTTTTTCCAACACCTTGATGCGGCACCGGGCTACCAAGGATCTCGCATTCGGGCATCTCACGACGTAATTGCTGTATTCCCGATTCGCTAACCTTCGTTCCCTCGAGATGGAGGATGCTCAAGTTCTTCATCGCCAACAACCAATCTATTCCCTCGTCAGTAATGTTGGTGTCGCCGATTACGAGCGTCCTAAGATTAGGTAGTTGCGAGATGGTTTCAAGAGAGTTGTTAGAAATCTTGGTCGCTCGGAGGGTGAGAGTTTGCAAATTGGATAGACCTGACAGCTTCGCAACACCTGCATCGGAGATGTCGGTGTGACTTAACATTAACCAACGCAACGACGGAAGCCTGCCTACTGCATCCAATGCCGCATCGGAGATACGAGTCTTGGTCAACGAGAGATAAACGAGATTCGAGTGTCCCGGTAGCAAGTTGACATGGCGGTCACTGAATCGAGAGGAGTTGAGGTTTACATAGGAAAGCTCGCCATCAAGAATCAAAACCTTTTGGGCCCCGAGCTTGTTGAATGCTTCGGAAGACTGTTCAACCGTCATGGGTATCTGGGCGTTGGCTATCGGTTCGCCAGCCACAGGTTCGCCAGCCACAGGTTCGCCAGCCACAGGTTCGCCAGCCACAGGTTCGCCAGCCGCTGCGAGTTGGTTTAGCATTGCCGAAGCGAATAGCGTGATCAGAATCGAATGGTGCATTTCTATTGGGTCTTTCGCATCAGAGGTGAGTTCAAGTTTCGTACGGGAACGGGTGTAATCGGTTTCAATGCAACCGCGATAGCTAATGCGAGAGTGATTCAGATTCAGCGGGGAAAGGATCGGACACAAAATCACTGGTACGTAGTACATCCACGTTCTCGACACTTACCAAGACGCTATGCAGCGGCAAAACGTCCTGCCGAACAAACGTCAACATCGCATCACAAGTTGATCGCGGTGCAATCAATTCCAAACGGACCTTCCCATTGCAGGATTGGACACCATCGTCTACGCCGTTGGATTTGGCTTCGTGACAAACGATGGAAGTCAATCCGCTCGCACCAAGCTGGATAAGTTCCTCTTCGAGCCAATGTTCGATCGTTGCATCTGCAACAAGTGTCACCCGCCGCATGGATGCGAGACCACGTTTACGAGCGGCATTGGCGTTATCGGTAAGAGGCTGAAGGGAATCAAGACCACGAACTTCAAAGGTCAAACCTTCTTGCTCAAAGTCGCGTTCCATTTCTTTGAGTTTCTCCATCACGCTATGATCGATGAGCTTCGTGTCGGACACGTCGATAATCAGGTTCCTTCTTTGGATCAAGCCGATCTGCTCGATTTGACGACGAAACGGAATCCAATTGCTAAAGACGGCTGATTCTCGGGCTACAATCAAACTTGTGTTCTCATCGATTTCCTCGACTTCGATGTATGGCTTAAACAACGATTTCATGGGCACGCCGTTGGATAGATGGATCAACATTTTCAGCAAAATGCCCGCCGCAACACCGATTAGCAGGTCGGTCGCCAAAACCATGATCAGGGTCGTCACAAAGATTGCCAGTTGCTCTTTTCCAATTCGATACACATGAACAAACTCGTTTGGGTGAGCCAAGCGATAACCGGTATAAACGAGCATTCCGGCGAGAGCCGCGAGTGGGATGCGATGCAAAACCATTGGAATCATGGCCACACAGATCAGCAGGAACACGCCATGCCACATGTCGGCGAATCGCGTTTTCGCGCCGTTGTCGATATTCGCTTTGGAGCGAACGATCTCTGAAATCATCGGCAACCCGCCGACCGCCGACGCGCAAAGGTTGCCGATACCAACCGCAACAATGTCACGGTCCATGTTGGTTTTACGCTTCCATGGGTCGAGCAGGTCTACCGCCTTGGCACTGAGAACCGATTCAAGGGTTCCGATGATGAAGAACATCATTACCCACTTCCAAGCTTTGACCTGTCGCAATACCGAAAAGTCAGGGGTGGTAATGTCGTCAAACATCCCAAAAACACGTGTCGGCATCTTAACTAAATATTGTTCGCCAAGTTGATATTGATGTTCTTGCAGCATATACGAATGCGTATGCAACAAATCGAATGCCATACCCATTGGTACGGTAACAAGCAAAACGATCAACGGTGCCGGAATCGCTTTTAATAAACTTACCTTTGCTCGGATCATTGGCCAAAAGAACATAATCAAGATACTGACGATCCCGATCGACGCGATTGCGGGGTTCGCTTCCGCGATATAATCAGGGATTTCGCGTAGCATTTCGAGTGGTTCCCCCCCCGCGGAAACACCTAGTGCGACGGGAAATTGTTTTAGGATGATAATGACACCGATCGCGGCCAACATCCCGTGAACCGCCGAGACGGGGAAAAACTCTCCCAATATACCGGCGCGGAAAATCCCAAAGAGGATCTGTAGTACCGCTGCCGCGACTCCGACCGCCAACGCCGCCTTGTAGGCGGTCATATCAGACGGTATCCAACCATCCGTCATTCCGTTGCCACCGAAATCCTCGATGCAACCAATTGCAATCACGATGAGACCGGCTGCAGGGCCTTTGATCGTCAACTCCGAATTGCTGACAAACGTTGTCAGCACCGATCCGATGATCGCCGTAAAGATCCCAGCGATCGGTGGGAAACCGCAAGCCAATGAAATCCCCAGACACAGCGGCAAGGCAATCAAGAAAACCAAAAAGCCCGACGTCACGTCGCTCTTCAAGTACTTCGTAAACCCGGCAAGATCGCCACGCGGAGTTTTAACATTACTATCATTTTCGGAACCGTTCATGATCGATGACTCAGTTTGTAAATGTGTTTACTTGTTTGATGTGAAGCGGGAGTCGTCAAGACTTTCGAATTTCGTAGCAGAAGTCGCCAAGCCTTTTACCGAATCACGATTCCGGCGGTGGATGACTTACTTCCTGGTCCAATCTTTTTTGGATGAGTGCTTTCGCTGCGTGGTAGCGAGATGCCACACTTGGCTGTGGCCACAAACCACCACCGATGATTAGCAATGTCAGCACCAACACCGCGAATCGTTCTTCGCGTTTGGCCATGAACGAAACCGTTGCTGAAAACTGAGTCCCCGAAAATACGCGAAAGTAGACTCTCAAAATGGCAATTCCATTCAGTGCCGCTGCAACAACGACCGCCATCCCGATCAATGGATAGACGCCGACGGCCCCTTCGACTAGAAGTTCCGTTCCAATGAACCCAATCGTGCCTGGGAAACCGATGGAAGCGAGTCCCGTTAGCAGAAACAATCCAGCCAAGATGGGTGTGTGTTCATGCAGCCCGTGAAATCGTGATAAATCAATGCGTCCCATTCGGGCTTCAACCGATCGAAGCGTCAAACCAAGGCCGCTTAGCGACAAACCAACCGACAGCCACAAACACAATGCCCCGGTTAATCCGACGGCCGTGACAAGTTCCAAGCCGACTAAGACCAGCGAGGCATGAGAGAGGAACAGGTAACAAAAGAACTTGCGAGCGTCCGTCTCGACCAACGCCATTGCTGCGGCGTAAACCGATGTAATCAGGGACAAGATCGCAATGCTTTGCAGTGCCCACGAGGGAGCGATTGGCAACACCAATCGCATCAGAGCATAGACTCCGGGCATCGGAACGACAAACAACAACGCCGTGCCTAACGTCGCCCGTTCAAACAGGTCGGTCATCCAGCAGTGCAGTGGCGCGACCCCACTACGAATCAATCCAGCGATCGTCAACAACGCACCGCTCAATAGAAACCGGAAAGTGAGTTTGCTAGAAATCGTCGCCGCATCCATTGTGTACGCTTCACTGGGAAGCAAAGCCCATCCGGCGATCAGGCAAGCAACAAACAACCCCATATGAATGGCATAAACCCGAATCCCCTCGCGGCGGCGATAGGCCAGTTCAATCAGTGGTGGCAACGTCCCCAGAGCCAACAGCACGACCAACAACCATCCCGCACGGCAACTAAAGGTCGCGAGAAGAATCGACTCAGAGACCAACGTTCCACTCAAAGAAAACCGGTCAAGCTTGGTCTTTAGCGTGGATAGAAACGTCATCAAGAAGATCAAGGCGGTTAACGGAAACAGCGGTGCGCTCAGTTCGTCAACAACAAACAATCCCTGGCGAAATAAGTAGGACAATAACCCCCCGTGGTCATGAGCTTCAAACCGGTCAAGACTTGCGAAGTCCCAGAATTCGCCAATCGTACACGCCAACGTTAACACACAAATTGCCACACACAGCTTGCGTGCAAATTCTCGATTCTTTGGTAATCGAACGAGCACAGAACCCATTAGCGGAATGAGGATCGACAATTCAAGCCATGGAAAATGCATCTCAGGCATCGGAGTTCTCCCGTGTCGAGAGTTGGCCGCTAGTTAGCACGGTGGCACTCATCCTTTTTTGCGTTGTGATTGGTTGCGTTGCAGTTCGCTGTGTTGTGGTTTCACGAGGTTCGGGATTGATCGAGGGATGTTCCCATCGTGCTTGGTCGACCTGCGGTGAACGATCCCCTGAAAGGAACCGCGTCCATCGTCGCTCCATCTCGCCTGTCCAGAGAAACGTCTTTTCAAAAGGGCGAACGACAAAACGATCAATCATTGCGTCCAAATGACCTCTCTCTAAACAGAAACGGTACAAGCGTGGCGAACCACCACGCTGCGGTGATCGAATGATCGATTCCGTCTGCGGCAAATGACCACCGATCGCATCTTCCAACGTGTGGTAGTCTTTCAGCAGCGATGGAGCGCGTAGCAATTGAAGCGTTCGCATCAACGCGTGGCCAATGATGTGAATTAACGCGAGATAGTGAAACCCAAAACCAATTTCAACCACAATGATCCCGACTTGAGTTAGCGATGCATACGCAAGCGCACTCTTGACATCGGTTTGCACGCGGGCGGTCAACGCACCAAAGAGGGCCGAGGCCGCTCCCATCACAATCACGCAAACGCGAAGCGGAAAAGAAACATCTAACAACGGACTGACACGCAACAACATGTACGCGCCCAAGTGGACCGACAACGCTCCGTAGAAGACCGCACTTGATGGAGTAGGCCCTTCCATGGCTCGGGGTAGCCAGCCTGAAAACGGCACCATGCCCGACTTGCCCGCTGCGGCAACCAATAACAGTAGTCCCACGACCAATGCAGCATGTGGATCGATACTGGCGACACCTTCGGGCCACGGGCCAGATCCCATCAAACCGTCGAAATCGCCACCCCCCGTCAAATGGTGCATCGTCAATGCTGCAACTAAGAATGCGGCGTCGGCAATGCGGTAGACACTCCAAACACGATGTCCGTTGATGACTGGCGTTTGACGTTCATGGAAGTACGCGATCAATAACGCAGACGATAATCCGACCAACTCCCAACCAAAGAATAACGTTTCAATCGTTCCCGCAAGCGACGACACGACCATCCCGAGTAAGAACACGCTATACAACAAAAAGAACCGGTTGTAACCTGGTTCACGGTGCAAATAGACCTTTGCAAAAGCACCGATCGTTCCACACAAAACGAATGTCAAAATCGTAAACGGAATGCTAAGCCGGTCGAAGACAAACTTCAAATGAAAGTGGAAATGTTGCTCTTGGATCGAAACCCAATTGCCCATTTCGATTGGTAGATGCCGATCACCGTTCCACAACATTAACAGTAGGATCGAGAGAACCGCAAGCAATCCGATCGCGACGGACGATTGAGTCAATCGTGACGTCGATTTTTCACTGAGCGGAATCCCAAACAGCATGCTTAAACCGAGCATGGACAACAAAACCGCGGGAGCCGCGACGACCATCACGCCGAAAAAATGAATGCTTGTTTCAAGCGTCATGACGCCACCTCTTGTTCGGTTGTGAACTCTTTCGCCGCCTCGGCTATCAACGGTCGATCGACGATTGCTGTCTTACGAATGGTCGCAAACCCTAAGTGCTCGCGGCATCCCGAATACCAATCCGACGACTGATTAACCTGTGGTAACGAACTCGATTCGCAGCGATGCGGATGGAAATCGCCGTTACGATAGAACAGAAGAGTTGAGGTTTCTGCGTCGATCAATGCGAGTTGAACCCATTCGCCTTCGACCAATCTCCTAATCCCCACATGACGCTGCATCACGCTCCGCATCGCATCAGGTGTTGTCTCGATCACAAACAGTATTCGCATTGGCTCGTGAATTTCGACCATTTGCTGATACAAACCGGTACGTAAATCGCTCGTTGCCCCCTCCATCACACCAAGCAGCGACGCAATGTTGTGCGGCAACTTTGACCCCGATCCGAACTTGCCATTGTCAACCGCGGAGAAATAGTACTCCAAACTAATGCCTGCACAGACGGGGATCGCAGCAGACAAGATCCCAAGCAGGATCGATTGTTCTTCGTCATCAACGGCGGGATCGTACGATGTCAAAAATGTACGTCGATCCAAAAACAAGCCTCTCGACCAATCACGGCGTCCAACGAAACACATCGCATCGGTGGCGTGGTTGTATTCGGGACGCACCTGAGACAAATCTTCGGACCGCTGCTCGACGTGCCGCAGCGCTTCGGTTGGCGTTAAATCGAGCGACGCCAACTCGAATCGACGACAACGTTCGTGAGCGTTTCTTTTTCGTGCTTCATCGACGACCGTTTTTACATGTTCAAAATCGGCAAAGTGAGACGATGGCATACGATCCAAATCGAACCACACCAAACTGTCGTCACAAGTATTGTGGTAAGCACCAAGGAAAACCGTGTCATTGGGGATTCGCAATCCAAGTTCGAGCAGTTTGGCTCGAACACGCCAATCGTTTGCCATTTGTGCGACCGCTCGAGCGTTCGGGCCACCCCGTTTGCCAGCACAGGCACCACAATTGTAAGCGGACTCGTGGGGATTATTCGTACTCGAAGATCCATGTCCCGTCACCACGAAAAGCCGCGAGAAATTTTTCAGTGCACCAATATCGTTGAGCAAACGCGAGACGATTTCGACCATCTCATCGACGGTGTAGCCAACGTGCCCATTCTCTGGTCCCGGTTCCACTTGGTAGCGTTCGAGTTGCAATTGCGTGATCGGTGGTGGTTGAACAAACCGTCCCGCACGCCGCCTAATTTGCGAAGTGATTCGTGGAAATAACACGCGAGCAACCAGCGGAAATGCGGCCAATGATCCGAAGATCGCAGTCAACGCGCCCCCGCCAATCGTTCGGCTACGGGAGTGAACTTGGTGCGTCAAATGGCCAAGCGTTCGCCGTGTTCCTGCTCGCCGACGATCTTCACCCGCAAATGTATAGCCGACGTTTTCGCGAACGAAATGCTTCGGCGTCACCACCACCGGGCACAATGGCTTGTACCCCGCGTCGGCGGCACCTTGGTAATTCATCACCACCGCAAAAAAACCTGCCGCACCGTATGTGATGGCTGCCGGATCGACCTCTTCGATGTGCCGACGAATCGATTCTTCCCGGTCATCAAGGCAGCACACAATCTGAAACGAAGGTCGTGAGATTGGTTCTTTGGGACCATTGTTTATCGTTCGGCAATGCAGAGTCAACGCGTCGAGCGCATCCGTTCGGTACGATTTTTCGTAAGCTTCGTGGAAGATACAGCGGCGATGCAGCTCGTCGAAATCACGGACTTCGCCGATCAATGCCCGCCAATCTTCTGTCGACATTTGCCCCATCGCTTGAGGTGCCCAACCCATCGACTGTGCCACTTGAAAAATCTGGAAAGTGGTCTGGAAGTGAGAATCGTTCAATGCGGCGGCCTTTTTCCAAGCCGCGTCACTCACCTGGCTAAGGGCCCCCCCAAAACGTAAGTATTCACGAGCGACATAGTCGATCGCAACTCGGTCCAATATCAAACGAACGGCCAAGAACTCCATCAGCGATCCAGGGCGGATGGGGCGGTCCACCCAAGTTGCTGACGATTCGAGTTGCCATATCATTCCGGCCCAACCACCGAGTGCCAGCAAACTCTTGGTGATAAACATCGCTCGATCGGACATTGGAACGCCAAGCATCGTTAACGATTCGTCTATCGATTCAAGCGGCGTCATCTGGGCTTGCGATATCTTCTTTAGCTCATCCGGCAAGGAATGTAGCCATGATTCGGCGAATAAACTGGGTTTGCCATATACCTCTACAAACGACCCGAACAGGCCCGCTTCTCGCTGAGGCAGTCGCCAATCGGCATACCCCTGATCCAAGAACGCAGCACAAAACCGGATCAGTGTTTCATGAACATAGCGGTCGGTGTCTTGCCCCGTCGCTGCGAGCAAAGCGTCCCGTCCACGAATTGGCACTCGCAACGTGCCCTCATCCATACTCGCCGCGCGAATACCGGAATCACAAACTTGCCAAAGATAACGCAGCGTGAATTCCTCCCACCGCCGCTCGCTCCAATGTGCTGGGTCGCCATGGCCGAATTCGTCTAGCAGGTCCGCGAGTTGTCTCGTGCTACTTCCATTCGCCGTTGGAATTCGTACCAGTGACGACAATACATATTTCTGGGTCGCTTCAAGAACTTGTTCGCGAACCAACGACGAGACCTCAGGCCGGAATCGGCTCAACGCGTCACTTTCAGCAATCACCCATCGCAACTCGGCTTCGGGGGCGGTACGAAGCGGATAGAGTAGCATCGAAAGCCGTAAATCGAAACGAGTTCCCAAGCCGTCGATCGTTGCATCGGCACGACTGACCATGTCATCAGCCAAGACCGCCTTTAGATCCGCAATCCGAATCCGCTTCGACTCCAGCATCTCGCGGTATCGTTGTTCGCTCAGATACGGATTCGCGTCATAGATCTTTGATGCCAATCGCGCCGCTTCATGGAACGACTTGTCCTCGAACGCATGTAGCGTGTTGTGATGAACAAAAACTTCGATAGGACCTTGCGCAGGCAAAAAATGGATCGCATGGTCAATAATTGATTGCAACTCATCCAAACGGCTATCGGACGGGTTGGACTCAGATGGTTGTTCAGAGGTTTCGACAATCACGGTGCGAGTCGTTCTATAAAGTACAAGATGGCAGTTGTCCGAACGCTCTCATAACGTTTGTGACCTTGCCAGCTAGAAGCACTCCCCGTGCCAAGCGAATCGAGACCTTCATGCGGAGAGCATTTCTTGCACAGAAATGCACTTTAAGGAAGACAAAACAACCATATCGAGAATCGTGCCCGTTACGAGAATCCGACATCTGCAAATCCTTGCAGCCGCGGTGCAATCCATTGCGGATGCGCCGCTACATGAGATGTCTCACAAGCGCCAACGCCTGTGAAACATGCATCTAAAAACAACATGGCCTCCTGTGCTTGGGAGGACGGAAGCTCGGCCCGCTACACAAAGAGAAGTTGAGAGACTACGCGAAGAATGCCACTCGCTTCGTGAACGTTCGCGAATCGAAACCGCGCCCACTTCGGGCATGCCAACATCGGAATTGGGACACAGCGTTAGTGTGTATCCGACGAGTCGTCTTCGATTCGACCCAACAGGCGTAGCAATCCATCGAGAATCGTCAGCGGGTGTGGTGGGCAACCGGGAATGTAGAGGTCGACGGGCAACATGTGATCCACGCCGTTGTTCTGCTCTGGATTGTCGATGAATGGACCACCGCTAATCGCGCATGCCCCAACGGCGATGACAATCTTTGGCGATGGGATGGCATCGTAGGTTTTCTTTAGTGCCAATTTCATGTTTTCGGTCACAGGACCGGTGATGATCAAGCCATCGGCGTGCCGGGGCGAGGCCACGATGTGAATTCCGAACCGACCGAGATCGAACCCAATCGTGCTCAGCACATTGATGTCGGCTTCGCAGGCGTTACAGCCACCCGCACTCACTTGCCGTAATTGTAGCGATCGACCAAACAGTTTTCGCGATTTTGCTTCCAACGCATCCGCCAACACGATCGCCCCGCCATCAACGACCAAGTCATTTCGAACACGGACGGCTTGACGAAAATCTTCGCTGTAGGAAATCGCGGACTCGGGACAGGCGTCAACACAATCGGTACAAAACAAGCATTTCCCTAAGTCCATTTTCAGCGAACCGTTGATGGAAATGGCATTGGTCGGGCAGGCATCGACGCACGCCTGGCAACCATCTGGACAGCGACTCGAATCGATCACCGGCAAACCGCGATAGCGAGCGGACAATTTCGGTGCGTCCCCGTCAGGCCAATCGATGGTGCGATATTGTTGGCAGCGACGTTGGTTAAGAATTTTGAACATGGATTACAGATCGTGTCCGCAGTAACTGAGATTGAAACTTTTATTGTTGACCGGGAAGTCCGAGATTTCTTGATTCCGCAGGGCCATCGCCAAACCGATCCAATTGTGAAAGCTGGGGTCGACCACTTTGTAGTGCTCGAATTGACCCTCGTGATTGGTGAGGGCAACATGGCAAATTTCGCCGCGCCAACCCTCGGCGATCGAAACCACGAATTGATTGCCTTTCAACTCATCAAGATCACGCCGCGTTGCCGTTTTCGGCATTGCACGCAGTTGTTCTTGGATAAATCGCACCGACCTTTGGATTTCTAGCCAACGCACATAAGCACGCGAAAACACGTCACCTGTACTCGATGTCGAGACAGGAATTTGGTGGAATCGGAAGATGCCGAATGGGAAATCTCGCCGCGCGTCACGATCAATCCCGCACGCTCGGCCTGCGATTCCCACCAAGCCCAAGTCGTCGGCTACATGACGTGGAACCACGCCGCAACCTTCGAAACGAGCCATCACGCTTGGTGTATTCCAAAGCAATTCAGCGGCACCCGTCACATCGCGATAAATTGCATCGATTCGCGTTTGAAGCTCGTCAATGCGTTCTTCGTCCAGATCAAATTGTACACCGCCAGGCCGCACGGTGGCACGGCCAAAACGATTGCCACAAATCAACGCACTCGCATTGAGCCAATCGCCCCGCAATCGGCCACAGAACGAAGCCGTCGGCAAAAAACCAACATCCATCGCCAAAGCCCCCAGATCGCCGGTGTGATTCGCCAGCCGCTCAAACTCCAACGCAATCGCGCGAATCGAATGAGCACGAAGAGGCGCATCGACGCCTGCGAGTCCTTCCAGTGCTTGACAATAGGTGGTCGCATGGCCAATCGATGTATCACCCGAGAGTGTTTCCATGAAGTGCAGCGATCGTTTATCAGGCCCGCCAAGTAATTGCCGTTCGATACCACGATGCTGAAAGCCAAGTTCAATCTCGAGCGAAAACACATTCTCGCCATGACATTGAAATCGAAAATGGCCTGGCTCGATCACCCCAGCATGTACCGGTCCGACAGCAACCTCGTGGATTTCATCGCCACGAATTTTAAAATAGTCCGTTCCCTGAGGCTGCACGCTTGGCAATATCTCTTCGTTCTCGCTGCGTCCCCAGGCATCGCGCGTCGCGACATACGATCGGTGGAACCGAATCGGCTTCAACCAGGGGTGACCTTCCGGCACAATCCCCCACTGTTCGGCGATTTCTCGCTCAAACCAATGGGCTTGCGGCGTTCGCACCGACAACGCAGGGTAGGAATCGCCGACGTCGGTTGCAAAAATGGTCACTTCCGATTTGGTTGCTCGGTTGGTGACGGCGTACAATCGCACGGTTTGGCTCGCCGTTGGAACCCCGAACAATGCGGACAAACCGCTGGTGTTGTGATCGAGTTGCTCAGCGAGCCGATCGGCAAAACTATCGAACGACAGTAGCGGAACACTCTCCGTAGCAACCGAAACGCCGTTTGTTGTCGTCAATTGTTCAGCAACTGTCATTAAAATTCTCGTGCATGATCGATTGTTTTCTCTACGCCGCTACAAATTCCTGACCCGCTTCCCGCAAAATCTTGAACATTTCACCACCCGCAACTTTATCGCGGAGCGCCTGCCCCACCGACTCGTTTTGTAGCAGTGCCCCGAGTCGAGCGAGCAGTTGTAAATGTTCGTGTACGGTTGGACAAATCATCAAAAAGAGTTTGTCGACCGGGATACCATCAGGACTCTTCATCGCTAGCGGTTGAGATAAATAGCACAACCTCACCATTGCCGATGGAACCGAAACCAGGGTTGGTTTACGTGGATGGGGTACCGCGATTCCATCACCGAGCGCTGTGCTGCCAACGCTTTCGCGTGCGAGCAACAATTCGATCAAGTCATCATGGCCAATCGATGCGGGAATTGGCAACCCGTCGATCGCGTTGGACAAGACATCACGGATGCCTTTCCCCGAAACATCGACTAGGATGCCGCCCCTTTCTAAAGCATCGGCAAGATGGGTTCCCGCAGGTGTCAAGTCGCCATTGACCTCCGAATAAATCGAAGGGTCAAAGGAGCGATTCGCAACCGCTGCCCACTCTAACAAATCGGCGCGATGGAAACGATATTGATCCGACACCAACTCGGCAGGTAGATTTTTGCTATTGATCCAACCAATAATTTGCGTCTCCGAGACGCGGAAGATCTTGGCGACTTGGTGGAGTGACAGTTCCATACGATTTGTTTAAAAGGATAGTGATCGAGAAGTCGAGAGCAAACATGCTTATTACGTGCCACAACGAGGATGCACGTCAAGCGGATGCCCCTGCTAAGGATATACGACGGCGTCGATATGAACAGGCAGGTCAATTTAGTGGCTAAACGGGTACCATAGAAGGGCCCACGATGAGCATTGGGGGTATGGGGCCGACGATCTCGCGATCCATTTCCATTTTTTTACTCGTCCACAATGCTGGTCAAAACGCAAGCGATCTTTTGGTGCAGATCATTGCAGAACGAATGCAATCGCTTGCACGCGAAATTTTGCCACACCAAGAATTCTGTCACTGGTACTTCGTCTCCCAGTATAGAAAGGCTACGATGCCAACCCGTTTGAAGGTATCGTCATGGAAAGTATATTCTCGATCATCGTCGTGTCACAAAGGTGTCGCTTGTGTCCAGTACCGAATTGATTCTCATCGCAACCCTACTGTCCAGTCTGAGTGGATGTCCCGCTCTGATGATGCCAGCACGTTCTTCGCTAGGGCAATGGATTGCTATCGCGATGAATGTCATCGGTTGTACCATTGGCTTGGTTGCGGTTTGGTCTTTCTTGCAAAACGGATCGATCGAAGTGACGCGAATCGCGGCTCCGATCTCAGGTTTTGCGTTCACGTTTGCTGTCGATGGCTTGTCTGCGTTTTTCCTCGTTCCGGTGTTGTTGGTGTGCGGTTTAGCGTCGATCTATTCGCTTCAATATTGGCCCCACCACGACAGCGAACACTCCGCCAACCCACGTCGCGTTTCTCTGTTTCTCGGCACAATGACGGCTGCGATGATCATGCTAGTGATCGCTCGCGATGGTATCGCGTTCTTGTTTGGCTGGGAAGCAATGGCCGTATCCGCCTACTTTTTGGTCGCGGCGGAAGATCATATTGCCTCCACTCGCAAAGCAGCGTGGCTTTATATCGCAGCCAGTCATTTTGCAACGCTATGTGCTTTTGGGGTGTTTGCCCTTTTGTATGCACAAACCGGCTCTTTCGAATACGCAACCGTTCCAGGCGTGACGTCGGTTGCTGCGATAGCGATGGCCGCCTTAGGACTCGTCGGATTTGGGACCAAGGCAGGCTTGATGCCGATGCATATATGGTTGCCAGGCGCACACGCTTCGGCCCCCAGTCATGTATCGGCCGTCATGTCGGGCGTGATGATTAAGATGGGCATTTATGGAATTTTTCGTGTCGCCTCGTTCTATCCTGAAATACCATTGTCGTGGGGAATGACCACTTTGGTTGTCGGAACGATCTCGGCGATCCTTGGGGTTGCCTTTGCGATTGGGCAACACGATATCAAGCGTTTGTTGGCATACCACAGTATCGAAAACGTTGGCATCATTGTAATGGGTTTGGGGGTTGCCCTGATCGGTCGAGCGATGCACCAACCTCAGTGGGTATTGCTGGGAGCTTGCGGCAGTTTGCTCCACGTTTGGAATCATGCCCTATTCAAATCGTTGCTGTTCTTCGGAGCCGGTTCGGTGATTCACCGAGTCGGTAGCCGCGATTTGGATATCATGGGTGGACTGAGCCGCCGCATGCCTCAAACGGCAACTTGTTTTCTCATTGGAGCCGTTGCCATTTGTGGGCTGCCTCCGCTCAATGGATTTGTGTCCGAATTATTGATTTACCTCGGCCTGTTCGGCACGATTCAAATGCCAATGGATCCATCGCCCGCAGGAACCCCCTCCGCATCGATCGCCTCAGCCGCCGCGTTTGCAGCACCTGGCTTGGCGTTAGTGGGAGCTTTGGCGGTCGCCTGTTTCGTGAAAGTCTATGGCATCGTGTTTCTCGGAGCGAGCCGTAGTCAGCAAGCAGCCAAGGCACGCGAATCAGGTCACGCGATGACAGGACCAATGATGGTACTGGCGGGATGCTGTGTTCTGATCGGTGTGGTGCCGCTACTATTTGCTCCGATGCTAGAACTCGCAACCTCGACTTGGGCAGCCGCCGATACAGGCATCGCAGCGGACGTCGGGGGGCTTCACTTGGCAAACATTGCTCCGTTGATGGCCATCAGTGTGGTCGCCGGTATTTTGATCCTACTGATCGGAGTTGGCAGCATGGTGTTAATGCGTCGTGTTCGCACAAGTCCTGAATCAGGCACCTGGGATTGTGGTTACGCGGCTCCTTCGGCGTCGATGCAGTACACGTCATCGTCGTTCGCTCAATGGTTGGTTGATCTATTTGCATGGGCTTTGCGACCAGCCGTCCACTTGCCGGTTATCAACACATTGTTTCCTGCCGATGCTGAGTTTGAAAGCCATGTGAACGACACCGTTTTGGAGAAAGCGGTCAAGCCGACGACGAAAGGATTGACGTGGTTGTTTGGGCTTTCCCGCTATTTGCAACAGGGAAGTTTGCAAGCGTATTTACTGTACATTCTTGTGATCGTGATTGGTCTGATGCTATGGAACCCAACGGCATGATAATTCTCCACAACCTTTTCCATATGATCGTCATACTGTCGTTTCCACCGCTATTGTTAGGCGTGATCAACCGTACCAAAGCGATGTTTGGTGGACGGCGCGGGCAACCGATTTTGCAAACCTATTTTGACCTGATCAAATTGATGCAGAAGGATTGTGTGTTTAGCGAAACCACGTCATGGGTGTTTCGTTTTGGTCCAATCGTGAGCGTGGTAACCGCGTTGGTCGCGGCCTGCATCGTCCCACTCGGACACGCCAGTGCACCGTTGTCATTCACTGGCGACCTCATTTTGTTTGCCTATGTTTTAGCGCTTGGTCGGTTCTTCACCATGGCTGCCGCTCTCGACACGGGATCGGCATTCGAAGGCATGGGCGCGGCGCGGGAAGCGACGTTCGCTGTCCTGGCGGAACCCGTGCTTTTCTTAGGGCTATTGGTGTTCGCACGACTCAGCGGTTCGCTGCAGATGAGCCAAATGCTTGGCGATGGGGTCGCGAATGGGTGGGGGGTTGCCGCTGCTCCGCTGCTATTGATTGTCGCGTCGTGGTTCGTGGTGTTGTTAGTCGAGAACTGCCGGATTCCATTTGACGATCCCAACACGCACTTGGAATTGACGATGATCCATGAGGTTATGGTGCTAGACCACAGCGGACCAACCCTTGGCTTGATCGTCTATGCCGCAGCCTTAAAGCTATTCGTCTTTGCGGGTTTGATTGTCAACCTAATCCTGCCGTTTGACAGCGGCAGCTCGCTGTTGGATTGGCTGATCTTCTTGCTCGGCACACTGTTTGTCGCCGTGGTGATCGGCACGATTGAGTCCACGATGGCTCGATTAAAAATTGCTGAAATTCCGAAGTTATTGATCGGTGCCGGCGTGGTATCGTTGTTTGCAGTCATCTTACTTTTGAGCTATCAATGAGTGATTTACTGGACCCAGGTCTCGTGATTGCGTTGCTGTTAAACTTTTACGCTTTAACGACCACCAATCTAAAACAAATGATCTATGCGGTCGCGATGCAGGGTGCGCTGCTAGGCATGCTGTATCCGATTGCCCACACCGGATTTCTTTCCCATGCAGATGCCGAGCCGACGAGCTGGTTCAGCGGTCTCCGCTTGATGGCGTTGACAGCAACGATTGTGCTCGTCAAAGGATTTCTCATTCCACGCTTCTTACTTCGTGCAGCACGTTTGGCGGATGTGCGGTCGCAGGTCACTTCCACCGTAGGCGTGATGCTACCGCTACTGTTAGGGGGCGTGGCAACGGTCTTGGCACTCGTCTTTGCCAAGTCGCTACCGTTGGCACCGCAGCACATCAGCCATCTACCGATCCCTGCATCCTTGGCGACCGTGATGTGTGGCTTCTTGATCCTTAGTAGCCGCCGCGAAGCGATGGGACAAGTCCTGGGATACATCGTGTTGGAAAACGGGATCTTCATCTTCGGCCTATTATTGATCGAAGCGGTTCCCCTATTGGTTGAACTTGGGATCGTGCTGGATTTGTTCGTCGGCGTGTTTGTGATGGGGATCATCTTCAATCACGTCAGCCGAGCGTTTCCGGAAGCCAGCGTCGAGCATCTCTCTACTTTGAAGGAATAGTGTATCGTGATTGTCTTGCTCGTTCTTGTTCCGCTGGTTGCGGCCGCTATCGCGATGCTGGTTCCCTCGAACCGTCATCGCCCATGGATTTTGCCCGTTACCGCAGTCTGCCATCTGGCATTGGTTGTCTGGATGTTGCCGCAAGGGGAGCAATGGGCGATGGACCGATGGTTGGCGATCGATCCGCTAAGCCGACTGTTCGTGGGCTTCATCAGCGTGTTGTTCTTCATTTGTGCATTGTACGCGCCCGCATACCTTCGATTGCGACTGGGACGCGACAATCGAATCTTGGTCGCATGTTTGCTCGTCGCGTTCGGTATGATGTCGCTCGTCACGCTATCGCACCATCTTGGATTGATGTGGATTGCCATGGAAGCGACCACGTTAGCGACTGCACCGTGCGTCTATTTCAACCGCAACCCCAAATCGCTCGAGGCGACTTGGAAATACTTAGTGATCGGATCCGTCGGGATCGCATTGGCGCTTCTTGGGTCGTTCTTTTTGATTTACGCAATGGTTCAAGCGGGTTCGGAATCGACGCTACTTTTCGATGAATTGATCGAGCATTCGCACCCCTTGTCGTTGCCCTGGTTGCACGCCGCATTTGTCCTGTTGTTAGTAGGCTATGGCACCAAGATGGGGTTGTCCCCAATGCACACCTGGAAACCAGACGCCTACGGCGAAGCTCCGGGGATTGTCGGTGCCCTGTTGGCGGGTGGGTTAACGAGTTGTGCGTTTTTATGCGTCTTGCGATTCTTTCATATCGCTCATATCGCAGATGACGACCAGCACTCACAGCGGTTGTTGATCTTCATGGGACTATTGTCGATGGGAACGGCGGCTGTATTTATGCCCCGGCAACGCGATATCAAACGACTGTTGGCCTACAGCAGTGTTGAGCACATGGGGATGCTTGTCTTTGGACTTGGGATTGGCGGTATTGCCACGGGTGGAGCACTCCTTCATGTCATTCACAATGGACTATGCAAGGCCGGGCTATTCCTGGCAGCGGCCAATATCCATCGTGCCTATTGCAGCAAGACGACGGACCAAGTGCGCGGCGTGCTCAAGCGACTGCCCTGGAGTGGATGGATGATGATGATTCTGTTTTTTGCAATCACCGGTTCGCCACTGTTTGGACCCTTTGTCAGCGAATTTCAAATACTCAGTGGTACGTTCGACTCTGGGAACGTGGGACGGGGCATCACGTTTTTGGTCCTGCTATTGATCGTTTTCTTCGGCATGGGGTCCGTCTTGTTGGGTTTCATGTTGGGGCCCGCCGAAGAAGTCGAAGGCGTGGGGTCACCACAGCAATTTCGAGAAAGCTTTTTGTTGATTCTACCTATTTTTATCGCGGTTGGATTGACGGTCTTGCTAGGGGTCTATACGCCTTCTTTCCTGACCGCGTGGGTCGACCAAGCGGTAGCGTTTCTCCAACGCATACCGCTCGACTAACGCCCTAAAAGTCCACCTGGGCTCGCATGGCAACGATATCGGCATCGCTGTCACCGTTGACCGGGCTATCCAACATCGCGTGGATGTAGTTGGCTTGAAATTTAGTATAGTTGTTGAGATACCAATTCAAGCCAAGAGTGACATCGTTGAGTCGTCCGCCTTGGATATCGTCGTCATTCAAATCGAGGTAGGAGTAACGCGACGTTGCCTCCCAGGCTCCCCAGCCGTCTTTCCCGAAATTATTTCTTGGTGTGATTCGCCCCAAAACACCATTGGTTTTGTTGTAAGGCCGATGCTCGCCTGTGAGAATGTAGGCCGCTTGGGCCGAAAAGCCGGAAAAGCCGACCGTCGATCCAATGCTGCGGTCAACGGTTGAATAGATGACCTCCGATTGCGCATGAAACGATCCGATCGTGGTCGCCAATTCGGCCGAAAACAAATTCGTCAAATCCGTATTTTCAATCACCCCTGTATCGACGAACGGAGGGACGGTGGAAGGGACACCAGCGGGGACGAATGCAGCACCGCCGGTTTCGGCAATGAAGATCTCCGGTTGAGACCGATATTGAACCGCGTCATTTGAAGGATCAATGAGACAGTAAGCTCCACCTAGATGCAGTGCTGCGCAATCGCCGTTGTCGATAAGTAGCCCTGTCCATCGCGTCGCTAAACCATAGCCTCCGTTGTCACCGATATTTCCGCCATTGAAATCGGTTGGAAAACGAAAGCCTGAAACGGCCCAGGTGATGTCGTCGGCTTTCGAGCTACCGTGAGCCATCGCACCAATTTGACGAAACGGGACAAATGCAAATGGCAACGCTCGTTCGATGAACGTCAGCTCACGAACACTTGTTAATGCATCGAGTCCGAAGGGTTGCCGATACAAGCCAACTTTTACATTTTGTAGTATGCTCAAATCTTGGACGTCGAGCCAAACGTCCATAAAGCTTGGCCGACCTGGAAAACCGAAGTCGAACTCGACGCTAAAGTCAACGTTCTCAGCGACGGACCCAATCGCCTGCAAACGAGCGCGACGGAAATCGGCACCATCTTGGACGTCGCCCACGGCAATTATGTTAGCGGCGTCCTGATCAAACCATGCCGTGTCGGCTTGAAAAAATCCCGAAACGCGAATTGCTGGAAATTCAGGCTTTGCCGGTGCGGGAGCACAGTGGATCACCGGAGCGTTGATGGCGTCGATCTGACGCTGCATATGATCCAGGGCGATACGAACGTCGCTCGGAATGGATCCGGAATCGGGAACCCCCTCTGCCAGCAATCCAATCTCTTGGATTCCGAGATCTTCAGAGCCGGTATTCTGCGCCTTGGTGGGGATTTGTATAATGCCAGTGATGGCGAGCATTAGAACTCGCAAAACGTTTCGGTAATCCATTGCCCAGGTTCCTTGGTGCTTGATAGGGGCGGGGTTAGGGGTAAGCCTTCGGCGTATCCTTCTTTCCCATCGGCAATGCAGAGAGTGAATTTTCGTTTCGACTGTGTCAATCGTTAGAGATGCCCCGACCTATCACGCCCAACGAACAACCCTGCAAATTCTTGCACGCCGGCTGCAGTTGTCTGCATGTTTTGCGGTGCTGAAACGTGATTTTCGTCGAGCCGGAATCGTTTCAGAGTTTTCCCCGTAGTGCGTTGTCAAAACATATCTTTAGGGTCGTGGACGACCCACCCTATTTTTTTGGCTGGACAAAGCACTAGCCGAATTGCAAAACAGAGTCTGGCTTTCTAGGCTGGCACGACGATGCCCCATACGACGATGCCCAATTGCGGCCAAACGGAACCGATCGGGCGCCATCGAAGCCACCTGTCAAACCCCTCATTCACTCAAAGCCAATCATCATGTTTCGCGTCTCCGATGCTGAAACCAGTAAGAGTTATCGCCTCGTTATCGCCTTGTTGTTGATCCTCAGCGTCACCGCATTGCTGATCACGATTTGGGTCATGGTCGATTTTCTAAAAGAACGCCAAATCGTTCACCAACTCATCAGCCAACTGCCCGCCGAAGCACGTGATTCGGGGAAAGAGCTAGAAAGCGAACTGAAGTGGCAATTCCGGCTGTCTTCGCTGATTGTCCTCAACTCGATCGTTACCGGAGCGGTAATGGCGCTGCTGTGGCGTGCGTTAAAAACAAGTCAACGAACGCTCCGAGATTTGAAAACTCTCGCTGGCGATATCCTCAGCAGCCTCGATCAAGGCGTGATTACAACCGATGAACAAGGACTTGTCACCAGCATCAACGATCGTGGTTTGGAGTTGCTTTCGATCACCGAAGACCCGATCGGAATACCGATTCGGAATCTGACCGAAACGATTGGGTTACCGATCTTCCACGAACCGGGTTGCCAATGCGGTACCCATGCGGAGACCCGCGATTTCGCGGTTCAAGTCAACGATTCGGTGCAAACGCTACGCACCTTTGTGCAATCGCTTCGCAATCATGAAGATATCGACATCGGTTGTATCATCCAGCTTCGTGATGTTACCGAACGCGTCTTAATCGAAGAACAGATGCGGCGAATGGAACGCTACATGGGACTTGGTACGCTTGCCGCAGGCTTGCGTCACGAGATTGAAAACCCATTGACGGCATTGTCACTTCATTTGCAATTGCTGGACGAGCATTTAAGAGATGGCGATGTGTCCCCAGAGACGAATGACATGTTGATCATCATTAAAACGGAAATTCAGCGAACGGTTTCGGTCCTGGAAAATTTTCGTGATTTTGCCTCAATGGGAAGACTAAACCTTTCGCCCGTCGATCTGCGAGAGGTCGTCGAAAGGCAAACGACGCTATTGACTCCTCAAGCTCAAAAACAAAAAATCGACCTCCATGTCGAAATCGAACGCTCCTTCTCCGGGGCGGTACAAGCCGACGCGGTGCGGATCGAGCAAGTCATTCTTAATCTGCTGGTCAACGCGATCGACGCAATGAAGAATGGTGGTCAGCTGACCGTTCGTTTGTCCGCTCAACCGAGTGGACGCGATTTAGGTTTTCAACGGGTAGAGGTGATCGATACCGGTCCAGGCATCCCCGACAAATTGAAGGCTCGAATCTTCGATCCCTATTTTACGACCAAACCAGCGGGAACAGGCATGGGACTTGCTCTATGCGATAAGATTGTGCGACAACATCATGGAAACCTAAGCTTCCACCGTTCATTTGAAGGAACCGTGTTTGAATTCACTCTCCCCTACCAACCACAATGATCGGAAGCCCAACCGTAACGATCAGAAGCAAGGCGAAGTCGTGGAAAGGCGATTTCAAGTCCTGGTGGTGGACGATGAACCCAATATCCGTAGCGGATTGGCCAAGGGTTTGGTCAAGATTGTTGACAAAATCGAAACCGCATCCGACGTCAACGAGGCGCTTGACAAGTTCGAATCAGGCGACTTTCAACTTGTGATTGCCGATGTTCGCCTGCCCGGCGATCGTGATGGGCTCGACTTGTTGACGCTGATTCGACAACACAAACCAGACACCTCCGTCATCGTCATTACCGCTCACGGGACCGTTGAGACCGCCGTTGATGCGATGCGCCGCGGAGCGTTCGACTTCATCACCAAACCGGTTGACTTGGACCTGATTCGCGAACAGGTCACCAAGGCGTTAGAGCATTATCGGCTTCAATCCGAAAATCGAGAGCTCAAGGGCCGACTTGCAAACGCGGGTGCAATCTCTGGGATTATTGGAAACTGTTCCGCGATGCGCGATGTGTATCAGCAAGTTCGGCAGGTTGCGACAACCGACGCAACGGTTTTGATTCAAGGCGAAAGCGGCACCGGCAAAGAACTGATCGCCAGAGCCCTACACGATCTTAGCACGCGGAGCGCAAATCCGTTTATCGCCGTCAACTTGGGTGCGCTACCTGAAACACTCCTCGAAAGCGAACTATTCGGTCACGAAAAAGGCTCGTTCACAGGTGCGGCGCGACAAAAACCGGGCTGCTTCGAGCAAGCATTCGGCGGCACCCTGTTCTTGGACGAGATTACCGAGATCCCGCCAAAGAGCCAAATCGATCTGTTGCGTGTGCTCGAAACGGGAGAATTCTCGCGAGTTGGCGGTGAGGAAACAATGCAATCGGATGCTCGAATTATCTCAGCAACGAACAAGGATATCGGTGAAATGACTCAGGATGGGTCGTTCCGAGACGATTTGTATTATCGACTCAATATCGTTCCCATTCGTGTTCCTTCGCTGAGAGAACGTCGCGAAGACATACCGCTACTCGCCGACCATTTCCTGACCTATTTTTGCCTTCGACATCAACGTCCGCCAAAGCAACTTAGCGACGATACGATGCAAATGCTTGCGTCGGTAAACTGGCCTGGCAACGTACGTCAACTTCGAAACCTGATGGAACGCTTAGTCGTTACGATCAGTGGCTCGACCATCGAAGTCAACCATCTGCCCAAGGAAATCCAACAGGTGACCCCTGCTGGCAACGTTCAAGTCAAATCCTTAGTTGAGGCAACGGAAAAAGCCGAGATCGATGCGATCACTGCTGCGTTGGGCGTCTGCGACTATCACCGCGAACGAGCTGCAAAAATGCTCGGCGTCAGCGTGCGAACGCTGCATTACAAGATGAGTCGACACGGGCTTCACTAAATCAATCGTTTCGATCTCTACATCCCTTCGGTTTCCGCCAGCTTCCAAGCTGTTGACGCTGCCGAGTTCGAGAAGATTTCGCTTTTGTCAATTTGGAAAATTGGATGGCAGTCCAATTCCCATTGGGTGACCAATCCTATTTAGCGTCACAATCGATACATTCGGTGCGTCCCTGTGGAGATACTTGCGTTTCATCCGATTAGATGAATGCGCAATGCCAGAATCCCCATTTGATATGCCGCGGCTACGTAGGAATCAATGTACGGCCCGGAAGGTTTTGCGGCCATCATCCCGGCATGAATGAGTCTTGCCGCAACCAACCAAATTCCAATTTTGACAGGATGTCAACGATGAAAATCCTACGAGTCGCCCTGATTCTCTTTGCAGCATCTGCTTTTGCTTTCGAAGCCAACGCCCAGACGTTTGGGATTGAACTGCACAATACAATGATGCCCGCTTCGGGCGGAATGGCGGGTGCCAGTCTCTCTCGCCCACAAGACCTTCAATCCGCAATCTATGGAAATCCGGCGACGCTGACACAGTTTCGCGGAACCCAATTCTCGTTCGGTGCCGGATGGGCTGAACCAACGATCAATATCGATCAGTCGACTTCGCTTCCACTGGTCGGCGTCGATCCCTATGCCGCGAAGTCGGGTACGCCAGGAAGTGCCATTCCCAACATTGGCGTCACCCAAGATATGCGAGTGTTTGATTTGCCTGTTACCATCGGACTCGGTTTGCTGACCAATGCCGGACTTGGCGCCGAGTATCGAGGCGTCCCCGCGTCAAACGGCACGTCGTCGCAATACCTGGCGTTGGATGTTGTTGCCGGTGCAGGCGTCGACCTAACCGATCGGCTATCAGTCGGTGCTGCGATGACGGTAGGCACCTCTTTCCTTGATGGACCTTTTGTCGATTTAACTGGCATGACAGCGGCCTTCGCGTTGCGAGGAACGATTGGTGCAAACTATGACCTCGGGCATAACACGTCGTTGGGCGCCTACTGGCAAACCAAAAAGAGTTTCAATTTCGAGGATGCCGTGCTCTACAATGGTGGTACTGCTCAGGATCTTGCATTCGATCATCCCGAAAATTTCGGCATCGGTGTCGCAAACAGCTCTTTGCTTGATGGACGCTTGCTGCTGGCCATGGATATCGTCTACAAGCACCACAGTAACGCGGATTTCCTGAAGGAAATCTACAATAACCAGTGGGTGTATCAATTTGGGGCCCAGTATGCGGTATCACCACGTCTTCGATTGCGAGCGGGATATGCATACAACGAGAACCCGATGCGACAGGATCCCTCGGTGACTTCGATCGGTGGTGTGGATCTTCCTGACGGAATACCTGCCCTGCGATACGTTCAAGGACAATTCGCCGCAATCAGCCAGCATCGCATCACCGGTGGAGTGGGAATCCGCGACATGCTGCCGGGCGTCGATGTCGACCTATTTGCCGGCGGCATGTTCGAGAACACCGACCAGTTTGCCGACACCATCTCTTCGCTCGAGAGCTACTGGGTGGGCGGTGCAATTACCTGGCGTTTCCGACGAGGTTCCGGTCAATGTCTGCCCATTCCTTGCGAATGGAACTGAACCCAAACGGACGATTCAGCTATCCTGAGACATCACTAGCGGTTGCACGCCGTGCACCAATGCGTCCGGTTGGTATCGGCAAAAACGATTCCGTTTGTCTGTCCACATAGCTCAGCTTGAATGGCCGTCACTAAAGGCGTCAAAGCTAAAGGCGTCCAAAAAAAACAACTTTCGCAATCGACAAATGGGGAAATCGCTTTGCTGGTCTATTGCGGAAGATATTTTCTTGAAGCCCCAAGAAATGCAGCAAAGCATGGCTGAGAAATCCAAAATTAATTTCTGACGGTGCAATCGCCTGAGCTTTGTGTGAAGAACGGGCGATTTCGTGTTTCAGTAATTGCAATCCCACCTGGATTTGATACGCTTTCTGTTGCAACACTCTTTTTGCACGCGCGGCGGGCAGGTGCGACGTAGTGACGTGGGCTTATCGCGGTCATCTCCTCTTTTTGATTCTGTAGCGAAGATCTTCGCAACAATGGTTAATGGCTTCCATTGTGTTCTTTTCGCGACCATCAAAGTCGAATCGTATCGAGTCAATCACGTACGAGAATCATTCTGAACTTGATGACTGTTTTCGATCGCTCCACGATCAGTCTTTTTACGAAGTAAGGCTATGAAAACGAACCGACTCATTTTCCTATTCCCATTTTTCTTGATGGTGCATGCGTCGCCATCTCAAGCACAAGAGATCACCGGTACGCCTGGCTTGCCAAGTGCAACCACGACCGTCGATGGCAATTACCTACCCAATCCGCCGGACAGATTTGGTGGGGTGATCAATCTGAGTGCGAAGGATTCCAAACCGTATTGGCCGCCGAACGTCGTACCGCCCAAAGACGCGCCCAATGTTCTGCTCATTTTGACCGACGACCAGGGCTTTGGCATCTACGACACTTTCGGCGGTATCATTCCGACGCCGAATATGGATCGTATTGCAAAAACCGGGCTGCGCTATACACAGTTTCATTCCACGGCGCTCTGCTCGCCTTCAAGAGCGGCGATCATCACCGGACGTAATCATCACTCGGTCGGCTTTGGCGTGATCGCCGAGCAAGCCACCGGTTTCCCGGGCTACGATTCCACGATTGGCACAGACAACGCAACCATTGGTCGAATCCTCCAAGAGAACGGCTATGCAACGTCGTGGTTTGGCAAGAATCACAACACACCCGATTATCAATACAGCGTCGCGGGACCGTTCGACCAATGGCCCAGCGGGATGGGCTTCGAATATTTCTATGGTTTCATGGGCGGTGAAACCGACCAATGGACACCATGGCTGTTCCGAGATCACACCCAGATTTTTCCATGGAGAGAGCAACCCGGGTACAACCTGGTTACCGGCATGGCAGACGACGCGATCCGCTATTTGCATCAACTGGAAGCTGCCGCGCCCGAGAAACCCTTTTTCCTTTATTACGCCCCCGGCGCTACCCATGCCCCTCATCAGCCCACCCAGGAGTGGATTGACAAGATGAAAGGGAAATTTGACATGGGATGGAACGAACTGCGTAAGCAGATTTTCGCCAACCAGAAACGTTTGGGCGTCATCCCAGCGGATACCGTATTGACGGATTGGCCAGATGGGCAAGCCGAGTTTGGTGGCGCCAAACTACCGAAATGGGATACGCTCACGGACACCGAAAAGAAACTCTTCGCGCGGCAAGCGGAAGTCTTCGCAGCCTATGTCGCCTACACCGACCACGAAATCGGCCGGGTCATCCAGACCGTGGAAGACTTGGGCAAACTCGATAACACACTGATTATCTACGTCAGCGGTGACAACGGCACGAGTGCCGAAGGCTCGACCATCGGCACCCCTTTCGATATGGCAGCGATTCAGGGCATCAACATTCCCGTCGAAGATCAGATGAAGTATTACGATAAATGGGGCGGGCCGGAGACCACGCCGCACATGTCGGTGGCTTGGTCATGGGCCTTTGATACACCCTTCAAATGGACCAAACAGGTCGCCTCACACTTCGGTGGAACCCGCCAGGGAATGGTTATGTCATGGCCGGGACATATCAAGGACGCCGGAGGCATTCGTCCCCAGTTCCATCACTTCATTGATGTTGTTCCCACCATCTTGGAAGCGACCGGAGTCAAGGCTCCGAAGATGGTCGACGGCATCGCGCAGAAACCCATCGAGGGCATAAGCATGGCCTACACCTGGGACAAAGCCAACGCCAAAGTCCCATCCAAACGAACCACGCAATACTTTGAGATGTTTGGAAACCGTGCAATCTATCACGAGGGTTGGATCGCGACGACGACACCGCCCAACGCTCCCTGGTTCATGGGCGAAGGTAAGTTTCCCGATGTGGTCAATGGCTACAACTGGGAACTCTACCATATCGACGAGGATTTCTCGGAGTCCAATGACCTGGCCGCCAAATATCCCGAGAAACTGCGAGAACTGCAGGAACTCTTTCTCGTCGAGGCCGCGAAATATCAGGTGCTGCCACTGGATAATTCAATCCTCCCACGAATCCTCGCTGCAAGGCCAAGCTATACCGCCGGACGGAATGAGTTCGTCTACACAACTGAATTGAGTGGACTGCCCAACGGCGACGCGCCGAACATTCTGGCTAAGTCCTACAGCATCACCGCCGACGTGGAAGTCCCGGAAGGCGGGGGCGACGGAATGATCGTTACCTGCGGCGGACGATTCGGTGGCTACGGACTCTATCTGCTCAAAGGAAAACCCGTCTATGTCTACAACTTCCTGGGCATCAACGATTACCGTTGGGCAGGAGAGCAGACGCTGACACCTGGCAAGCACACCATCATGTTTGATTTCAAATACGATGGCCCCGGCATGGCCAAGGGTGGGTCAGGCAAGTTGTATGTGGACGGCAAGGAGGTTTTCGGAGGTACAATCCCTCACAGCATCCCGGCTATCTTGACGATCGACGAGTCGTTCGATATCGGAATGGATACCCGCACGGGAGTGAACGATAAGGATTATCAGCTGCCTTTCCGCTTCAATGGAAAGATTGATAAAGTGGTCGTCAAGCTCGGTCCGTCTCAGATGGTTGCAGCTGATAAGAAGGCCGCAAACGAAATGAAAAAGAACGCAGACAACTAGATTCGATTTGGAACCCTGCCAATGGCCTCAAATGGTTGACCAGAGCCGACGCAAAGGTTAATGAGTTGGTTGTCATGTGATCGATTTTCATGATCGCGAATGAAAAGGCCGTTCAACGGAACTTCACTCCGTTCAACGGCCTTCTCTTCAAGAAAGGGTGGTGTCCCGCCCCACTCCGGCACACCAGCGTGTCCGCGTTTCAGTCGCCAATGCGATGCGAGTTTTTGATATTGGGCCGGTACGGCATTCCATTTGCGTCCACTGTCTCAGGAAGCATCAGCAGAGAACTGACCAGAAAACCGATTGCCCCCAACAGCGTAAACCCAATCGAGAGGGTGATCGCCGCCGGGTGTGCCGTGGGAAAAGATATCGCAAACAATGCCGAGATCATGAACCCCATGCACCCCAGTAAACCGGTGAATACGACCCACCAGGAAATGCTTTTGGGTTGCCAAGACCAATGGGAATGACACGTTTCGATGAACGCCAAGTGGCCGGACGCCAGGAACAGGATCGATCCGACGATGTTTGGCACCCAAATCAGCAAGTCTTGCTGGAACCAATTGATTGCTGGAATCATTGCGTCGAACGTGTTGAAATTGAATAGGATGGTGCCCACAAACTGCAACGCAGCACTCAGCCATCCGATATCAAATGGCCGCCAACCGATCAAGGATCGCCGCCTTCCTGCTGACGTACCATCCGGCCAGAACGGGCTCACGTTTGCGGCTTGATAGAGCTGCAGATAGGCTGCTGTCGTGAATGGGATCGATCCCGCGAAGAAGATAGCGTTGATCTGCTCCGCATCCAATGACCATTTTCCTGCAAACGACGGTGACAAACTCAATACGCTCGCCAACGCAAACAGCAGCGATCCGATTGTGAAGACGATGCCGATCCACCAGTTCAGCTTTCCCGGCAACCAAAGGCACCGAATCAGGATCGATCCGAGTTGCTCGATCTCCGATAGGTCACGGACAAGCAGGCCCTTCCGATGGTGCCGTGAACTCCAGATCCGTCTCGATGGATCCGCCAACCGATAGACTCGGCGCGTCACAAACGGCCACGGACCCGTTTGCTCGACGCAATCGGAATCCAAAGGCCGAGCATCGTTCGGAGTTGGTTCAGTCATGTTTTGGAAGTTCATTTCGTAAGCGGCTGGGGCTACATCGTTCTCGAAAAGGCCCTAGTGCATGAACCCGCTTGCCTCTTCAGCGGCCAGCGACGCATGGTCGGGGTGCTTCTCAAAAAAATCCAGCGAACGCTTCATGTCTTTCAGCAAGAGAACCGCCAAATCACGGCTGACCCCGTGACGGACGAGGATGCGTTGGATCACTAGATCCTGGCGGTTTGCCGGCATCGAATATGCAGGCACCTGCCAGCCTCGGGAACGAAGCGCATTGGCGAAGTCATACAACGTATAGCCTTCCGCCTCTTGGTCCTTCAACTTCCAACAAAGCGCCGGAATGCCTGCGTCCATCTGTCCGTTGTAGATGATTTCAAACGGGCCCAGTTTTTCAATTTCATTCGCTAAAAACTCGGCCGTTTCATAACAGGCGGTGTGTATCTTGCGATAGCCGTCTTTGCCAAGCCGCAGAAAGTTGTAGTACTGGGCGACAATTGAACCGCCCGGTCGCGAAAAGTTCAGCGCAAAGTCGATCATATCACCGCCCAGATAGTTGACATGAAACACGAGGTCTTCCGGTAGATCTTCCTTCTCGCGCCAAACGACCCAGCCCACACCCAATGGAGACAGGCCAAACTTGTGGCCGGAACTGTTGATGGACTTCACGCGGGGAATGCGGAAATCCCATACGAGATCAGGTGAACAGAACGGTGCAAGAAAACCGCCACTGGCCCCGTCCACGTGCATCGGAACATCCAGCCCGGTGTCTGCCTGCAGTTTATCCAGTGCGTCGGCGACAGCTTTGACCGGTTCGTATTGGCAGGTAAACGTTACACCTAGCGTTGGCACCACCCCAATTGTGTTTTCGTCACACCGCTTGAGCACTTCTTCAGGCGACATGATCAGACGATCCCGCTCCATCGGAATTTCACGCAATTCAATATCCCAATAACGAGCGAACTTATGCCAACAAATCTGAACCGGACCGCAGATCATGTTCGGTTTGTCGATCGATTTAGCTTCCGCCTTTCGTTTCGCACGCCACTTCCACTTCATCGCCAATCCAGCCAGCATTGCCGCTTCGCTCGATCCAGTCGTCGAGCATCCAATGGTATTGGCCGCTTCCGGCGAATTCCAGAGCTCAGCCAACATGTGCACACAGCGGGATTCAATCTCCGCCGTCTGCGGATACTCGTCCTTGTCGATCATGTTCTTATCCATGCACTCATCCATGAGCGAATGAACTTCGGGTTCGGACCATGTCTGACAGAACGTTGCCAGGTTTTGTCGCGAATTTCCGTCCAGCATTAACTCGTCGTGCACGACCGAATAGGCATGACGCGGATCCTGCTCGGTGTCCGGAATCCGGTACTTCGGCAAGCTGTGTGCGAGACTAGCGGAGGCGTAGACATCATCAAGCAGGTTTTCGCGGATCATATCTTTTTCGTGTAACGCCATAACAAGGAGCTCCTGATTCGGTTTCATGTATTCCTATCGATCAATTTCGTTCCCCATTAGTATTTCCGAGATCCTCTTGACCGACTAGATGGGGGTGAGCGAAACCAGAACGGACAATACCGATAACACGCTCGCAGGGATCTCCTTCTCAGTAACCCCGATCGGCAATCTTACCTACGACTGGGACACGAGCACGAACAAGAACACGATGTCCGAGACGATTGCGGGAACGATTGCGGGAACGATGAGTCGTCATGGGTTTAACGCTGGCACAAGCGGCTACGATGTTGAAGATCACTTGGTCAATTGAAATCGATCCGACAGTAATCTCGATCCGTCCTGGAACTTGTCACGGGTCGGCGACTGGAACTCGTTTACCGAGAGTTCAACCCACATTCTATCCGTGGACCAGGCGAAACACGTCAACGATTGATCAAAGCTTTTACACGCCTGGCCCCCGGATAGATCGCAATTCGTTTCGTTATCCGCTTTGCATACTCGATCCACGCCGCAATTGCACCTCGCAAACATCTGGAACACCAACCGGAACTTGCTCTGCCAATCAACTCAGCTAAACTTGATGAAGTCATCGTACAGCAAACGCGATGGCATCGGATTGGATCCGAGCGTTTACTTGATGACGACGTTGTTTGGTAAACGATATCTCACCGAAGCGGATGAAGTCCATCGCAGAATCGCTGGACCTGATGAACCACGGTTGGCCACGACGGTTTGCGGTCATCTAAGCGTTAGTTTGGCCGACGCGGTTATCGTCGGCAAAATATCATCCCGCGAGAATACAATGAATGCAAAGCAGAAAAACACGATTCTAGCCGCCGGTATCGTGTCAGGACTGGTGTCTCTGCCCATGACCTGGATGACCATTCGCAACGCCGAAATGCAGATCGAAGGTGGCTTCGGAAACCTGTTCAATTCTGCATTCCAAGGGATGACGTTTGACGTTACGGGGCTAAATGGTCACGTGACACTTTTATTCAAGACACCACTGTGGTTCGTAGTTGCAGTCGCAATTGCAGCAAATGTCTTACAGCTTATGCGTTCATCGGATGCCTTCGCGATACCAAAGATTGCCCTTTGGATCGTAGCGATTGGGGCAGCAATCTGGATTACCACCCCGATAGGACTGGCACTGTCCAGCGGCAAGGCAACTCTAGGCATTGGCTGGTTTCTTGGTCTTGCTTGTGCGTCTGCACCTTTAGTTTGTCTTTTCATGCCCGATACAGAAATGGGAAGGGCAGAACACAACGCCAACGACACCAACGAACGATAACTGCACCAACGCCCACAAGCCGACGAACCATTGCAAAGTGACCATAAAGATCGGGTAAAATGGGTTTGATTTTCGCAAGGAAATCGGGAATGTTGTTAGTTGAGAAGTTTTGGTGGAGTCGTTTGTTACCATCTTGGTCAACGACGCAGGCATACATCGCTCCGGTGTGCAAATCGATTCCACCGTAGAAAGGATGTTATGTAGAATACAAATTCATTGTGGTTCTCCTTGGGTGATGATTGGGTTTTAGCCAGATGTCGTAACGCACCTTTTGGGTGACGTTTTTCGCACTGCAAGCGTAGCTTGCAGAAGACGAATGAGACGGCTTCGCCGTCATGGAAAGGCTCACACACCCAAGGAGGCCGTGATGAGTATCAATGCCATGCACGCGAATCCGGACTTGCTCGTGCTTTCAAATGGATGATCGGCCGTTCCAGCTCGGTGATCACTGCCGTTATGCATCTGAAGAGGTATCAATATGGGAACTTGGGGCCCGGGCCTGTACTCCAACGACATCGCAACTGACTTGAAATCCACCCGTGACCTTTTCGATCGCGCCATCGATATCATTGACTCTGGCAAGCCAAATCTTAGGGACACAAATCTTAGGGACAAATCTTAGGGGTAACACCAAGGGACATAACACCAAGGGACAGAGCATGATTCTGGTGGATTTAACACTAAGGGTCAGAGCATGATTCTGGTGGATTTGCCTTTTCCCTAACCGAGGTATACGATTCCTGGTGATTCCGCTAAGAATCTTAGGAAAGAATCTTAGGGACAGAGCATCATTTCAGGTGATGAGGCAACACCCCAGACGGACGCCGTCGTGATTTTTGCTTTGCTATTGCACTTGATCGTCAATAATCATGCATGCAAGCCAGCAAGATAGGCTTTTCCCTCGAAATGGCCGCAACGAGTGCGTACCATCTTCCTGGGGGCAGCTCAAAGAGCGTCACGAAAAGGAGGGAAATCGAAGAAGGGGCACTCAGTCCGGGAGCGTCAATAGCTCGCGGGCGCGGCGGCGGAGATGGTAGCGGCGGTGCGTGCGGTGACAACGCATCGAATCGACACTCTCGGGGCGTCCAGCAATGCTGCAGAACAATTTCCCAAAGTCCTTCACCAGTTCGGGAATCTTAGGGACAGAGCATCATTTCAGGTGATACAGCCACACCCCGGGCAGACGCCGTCGGGTAACACCAAGGGACAGAGCATGATTCTGGTGGATATAACACCAAGGGACAGAGCATGATTCTGGTGGATTTGCCTTTTCCCTAACCGAGGTATACGATTCCTGGTGATTCCGCTGATGCTTTTCTCTCGGGAGGTGTGTGATGGTTCGGTTGGCACGTAGCCAAATCTTAGGGACAGAGCATCATTTCAGGTGATACAGCCACACCCCGGGCAGACGCCGTCGTGATTTTTGCTTTGCTATTGCACTTGATCGTCAATAATCATGCATGGGAACCAGGGAGATAGGCTTTTTACCTCGGAATGGCCGTATTGGGTGCGTACCTTCATCCTGGGGGCAGCTCAAAGAGCGTCACGAAAAGGAGGGGAATCGAAGAAGGGGCACTCAGTCCGGGAGCGTCAATAGCTCGCGGGCGCGGCGGCGGAGATGGTAGCGGCGGTGCGTACGGTGACAACGCATCGAATCGACACTTTCGGGGCGTCCAGCAATGCTGCAGAACAATTTCCCAAAGTCCTTCACCAGTTCGCACCAAGTCGCTTGCTCGAGTCCCAACCGAACCAAAATCGGTGGTGCAGCCGAAGGCGTCACTCCGCGTTTGCCCGGCGCCACTTGCCGAGCTGTCCAATCGAGTAGCTTCAAGTAATCCACGAGCGAAATCGGTAAGAAGCCTTTATCACTACATCGCTTGCCGCTATCGCTAGCACAGGGACCTACGGGATCAAGCCGCTCATCGATCGACAGAGGTGCCAAGAAAGCATCCGGCTTGTCTTCGCTTGGTGACTCACTTTTCATCGCCTCGATTCGTTTTTGCACCGACGTATGATCGCTCTGCTCCAGCGTTTCCGCCATCGCGGCACGAATCAGGTTCAAATCCACGTAAGCGGCACAGGCCAGCAGGGATGCTTCGTCCGTCAATCGAGTTGCA
>NZ_SJPY01000010.1:247473-264162 GCF_007860185.1 Novipirellula aureliae | reverse complement strand
ACGACTTGAGCGAAACGCACGATCGAGACGCTTTCTGGAAACGCCGAGGCCAAAGAAACGATGGTTTCCGCCACCGCTGCCGCAAGACCAAAATCAAGGATTCCTAACAAACCCGGTCATGCACCCAATTCAGTAGCAAGGTGAGAACATTGGATTGGAAAGAAGTCGAAGCCACTTTCTTGCGAGAAGCAGAGCAGGCTGTTGAGCGATGGGCGAAAAAGAATCGCAGACATCATGCGTATGCCTTTGCATTTCATGAAAGCTATCGTGAACTGGATGGACAGATTGCGTTTCCTTTTCTGGGCGTGAATAGCATCGAATTCCTTGAGGACGATCAGGGAACCGACGATGTGAAGCTGGAATGGAATTCGGCGGACTGGAATTGGGAGAACATTCTCGCAGTGCAACCGATTGATAAGTTAGGAAAACTGGTCTGTGATGAGGCTACTAAAAGCACACAGGCGCACTGGTATCGAACTGAGAAACGCTTTGTGGCAATGGTGGTGCGTGTTGCCAGAGCATTGCGAAAAAAGTTCGCCAAACATGCAAATGTCACACCCGACTTTGTGGTCTATTTTGACGATGAAGATGGCGGTCTCGAATTAGTCAAGAAGTGTGTGCCTGCGAAGCTCTATAACAAGCATTTCTTTGAGTACGAAGAAGATGAATTGAGTGGGCTATCAGAAAATGCCAAATTTGAAGAGTACCTGAGTAATCCATGGCTGTATGAAGATGAACTTGTGGCGATGGGAAAACAGGCCATTGATCCTCTCCGAAATATTTTGCAAGACCCTGAGCGTGGCTGGAGCGCTGCTGCGGTGTTAGGTGATCTTGGAGTCAAAGATTCAACGGTTTTGGAGAGACTTCGTAAAGAGGTAAAGAGCGTAAGAAAACAGGGTGCAGCTGAGCTATGCGCGATGACGCTGGGTCTGTGGGACGATCTCGATTTCTTATTCAAGTTAGTGAAATCTAAGAAGACTCAAACGGTGGCGGTTTATGGGATCCTGGTACGGCTCAAATCGCGGGCCGGCCGTCAGCCGGAACCGATTCCCCTTGACTACGAACCTGTGGAACGACTGTTGGCATTGAGGACGTCAGCGATTAGTCGTTTTATAAGAAAAGAACTGGAACCGGGTTCTTCGTTTATTGAAATCAAGCCCGCTGACGTTGATGAGGCGATTCGCGGACTCACCTCGCAATCCGTCGTTATTCGGCAGCATGCTGTGTGTGTTCTAGGAGAGCGTGGCTTGGGCAAAGCAGTTGGGAAACGGGTGCTTCCGGAACTTGCCAAACGGTTGTATGACAAAGTTCCCAATGTACGGCGTCTGGCATTGTTGGCGATTAGTGACTGGAAGGCTGCTGCAAAGCCTTATCATGCTGAGATGAAGAAACTTCAGAAAGAAGATCCCGATCCCGATGTTCGTTTTTGGGCGAATTATGTTTTTGAGTAAATCCAGTTATTCAGAGTCTTTCAAACGCGCATCAGGGTCTTGGGTGCTTCGACCCTGAATCGCCGAAACGATTCTTGTGAACTGCTCCGGTTCCACCGAACGGCGTGATACTGCCTTGTTCACTCACCGTTTCCGTTTCTTGCGTTGAAGATCACTGAAACTCACCCGTTCTCGTCTGTTGACGGCCTGGCTGTCTGTGCCAAACAACAATGCACCCTGCATCGACGCACCAACGGCACAACCAACTAAACAATCGAGCCAGTGATTGTCGGGTTGCTCTGGCCTCGCCTTCCATTCGTCCACAGTTCGTCCGCGCCCCTCCGTCTTAACGAAGTACTCGGCGGTGACTTGCTCGGCGAACAGGCGGTGTTGCTCGGAGCGGTCGCCGAAGATGGAAAGGCAACCGCGATCACCCATTGCTACGGCGAGGCGAGCGTGCGTGAACGACTTCCACCAATTCGTGTCGTAAATGACGTGGCGGATGGCTCGCTTGCCGTTGATGGATGGGATCCGCCAATTCAGTCCGACTCGGTCGCCGGGTCGGCGTTTGTATTCGCTGAAGGGACTGGATGATGCGCCGACGAAACGACCGTGGGATGGCAGTAGGATCGAGGCGTGGAGGCTTTGCCAACAGAATTGGTAGACCACATTGGTGGAGTGGCCCCAGTTGGCATCTCTCATTTCGACGAGATTCACAGCGTATTACCGAGTTTCGCAATTGCACATTGACAATAACACGGATGGACTCACCCAGTGGATCAATTAGTGATTCATACGGTAGAATATGTCAAAATTTCACAAAGCACGATGGGGCGATGATGGAAAAAAAGAGGAAAGCGGTCGACGCATCGACATCAAATGCTGGTGATGACTTTCACTTGCTATGGGCGGTGCGTCGATGCTTTGAGCTACTGAAGCCTGAGACGAAACTGAAGGCAGTCAAGCCGGAAGGTATTTCTCCGGTGGATGCTGCCGAGATTGACTCAACAGGTCACGCGTTTTTATCGGTTGATCTGACTGAGTATTTCGAGGGACTAGATATTCGCTCAAGTAGCGTCGTTAGATATTCGCAGTTGAAATACAGTACGACCAAACCGTCGGCTCCATGGACAATCGCCGCAGTGATCGCGGGGAAGAAACCGGGATCGACGGCAGGAAGTCTGATCCGTCGTTTTGCGGATACGTTCAAGAAACATCGTGAGGCATGTGGACGTGACCTGGTACTCGCCAAGTTGCAAATTCGACTCGTCAGCAACCAACCTGCATGTGATGTGCTTTCTACTGCTTTGCTCGCGGCGAAGGCTGAACTGGCAAACGAGAAGGTAAAAAACAAGGCCTCATTACTGAAGTTAGTTGACAACGGGCAACAAGCCCTTATCGAAGAATTGTTCAATGCCTCGGGACTTGGCTCTCGCGACTTTTGCGATTTCCTGCGTGTGCTAGACCTGAGTTCAAACACAGCGGAACTTTCGCGTGCTAGGCAAGAGATTGAAGTAACAAAAACGCTTGGAAACCTTGGGTTTTACGAAACCAGTGACCAACGAGCCTTATTGAAAAGCCGAGTTTGGGATCTCAGCCTACCGAACGAGACAGCATCAATAACGCGAGACGAGATGGTCGCGATGCTTCACGGTGGTCGGTACGCCTCATTATTTCCATCAGTCAGTTCGATCGCCTCAGGGGAAAAAATTATTGAACGCGAACAAGCTTTGGAACTCGCGAAAGAGATTGCTACAGCGTCCGCGTCGCTCCTATGTGTCCATGGCGGCGGTGGCTTCGGCAAAACGACTCTGATTAAATCCGTTATTGAGAAATTGCCTGAACACTCGATTTCCGTGATCTTCGATTGTTTTGCGTCCGGGAAATACAGAAACCCCGAAGATTGCCGACATCTTCATGAGAACGGCATTCGGCAAATCATCAACGAACTTGCGGTCGAATCACATACAGAAGTGCTGCTGAATCGGGACGCAAGCAGAAATGAACTCGTCCGACGCTTCTGCGAGAAGCTATCGGTCGCCTCTAAAGTCGCGAAAGCAAGTAATCCGAATGCATTGGTCTGTGTTTTTGTTGACGCGGCAGATAACAGTGTTTCTGCGGCAAAGGAACGCGGCGACGTATCGTTCGTGACGGATATTGTGAGGTGCGAAATACCGTCCGGTTGTCGTGTCATCGTCGCGTGCCGTTCGCATCAAATCAGTTTGCTTGGCTTGGGAGTAGATTCACGTGAGATTCCAATTGAGGCGTTCAATAGGGACGAAACCGAAGCAAACTTAGCACTTCATTTCCAAGGGCTTGATCCTTCGCAGATTGATGAGTTTCACAAGCTGACCAACGGCGTTCCGCGAGTTCAGGCGTACGCCCTCGACCTGCGATATCAAACGTTTGATGAGATCCTCGATGCGTTACGCCCAGGAGGAAAAGTACTAGACGATATCTTCGAGCGAGCGATTCTTGAGTCGGGGTCGCGCAACGGCGACCAGCAACTCGTTGATCGGGTTTGCGGAGCAATTGCCAATCTGTATGCACCGGCACCGATGGAAATGGTAGCGAAGCTTGCGGGTACGACCCTTGAAGGCGTAACCGACGTGTGCAACGACCTTCCTGAGGGAATCTTTATTGCTGATGGAACCGCGAATCTCCGCGATGAAGATTTAGAGAAGTACTTGAAGAGCAGGTATCCACTCACTACGGAACAAAAGACTCAACGCGCGAGTCTTCTTCTTTCTGAGGCAGTTGTGAGTGAATACGCATCACGCAATCTTGGGCGAGCGTTAGCGTCTGCAGGGCTGCGAAAAGAGTTGCTCAATTTGGTAGAAAACCCAGTTGGTCTCGATGCCATTCCTGATCCGATTGAGCGCCGCCAAATACAGATCTCGCGCATCAAGAACGCAATGCAACTGGTCCGCAGCGAAAAAGTATCGGTAGTAGATTTCCGGCTTTTGTTCGCATTGTCTCGGGAGTCGAAGGCTCACAAGTCTACGGACCAGGTGCTTGATGAGCACCCAGACCTCGCCCTGCAGCACGGAACTCCTGCGACGGTACAACGGTTGTACTTTTCAGATCGCTCGGAAGGCGCTGGTGACCAAGCTTGGCGTCACATGTGTTGCGCTGGCGTCTACGCTCGGAGGGACGGAGCCACGGCCACGGTCCGGGAGCATCAGCGACTAGCCGAAATTGGTCTTCGAGAATGGGTTCGCTTGGATCACGATCAGCGTGAAGACGATCCTATCGACAACCACTACATTGCGATGCTTGTGGAGTCGTACATTCGCTGTGACGGTTACGATGCCGCACGGAAATGGCTGCGTCGTTGGCGACCTCGAAGTTTCCGTATGGACATCTGCAAGCGTGTCGCAAAGAACTTCTTCCAATTCGGATTAGGTAGCGTAGATGTATCCGGCGCTGTGCTTGCAACTGAACTTGATGCACTGCTCGCGTTCATCGAGGCCAGCATCGAATCGCACAAGCCTATTGACGTCGGTTTGGTTGAGCAGCTTTCTGGCTTCTTGCCAACGATTCAGTATCGAGCAAAGAACCCAGAACACCGGCGGCAATTTCTAAATACGGTGATTGCGTCTGCTGAGGCATCAGCCAAGAGCTTCGATGACTGTGCTCGATGGGCGGAAATTTTGGATTCCTTCACTCCGCGTCCACCGGAGGTTGTTCCTCGACACACCTATGGTGAAAGCGCTGAGGAGCTTGAGAGGTTTTTGCGATACGTTTCCTTGCGTTACGTTTTTCTGAATGACGAGTTGTCTGCAAAAGACGTTCGCTTAGTGCCAGAACGTTTGAAACCGAAGAAATCGCCGCCGCCCGCAAATGAGACCGATGAAGAGAGTGTTTCCCGCCGTGAGGAAGAGGAGCGAATATCACGGCAACGTGACGAACACTTGTCGGTTTGCGAACTTCTGCTCCCAGCATTCCACTTTCGTGCAATGGCATTAACCGGAAATTTGGAACGAAGTGACTACACGAAACAGTTAGAGAGTGCTCTTCGCGCCACGTCGTCATCAAACAATTCGTACTGGTACTTCAAGCGACCAAGCCCTTGGAAAGCTCGGCGAGCTAAATTGCTTTGCCGAACAGTCTTGCTGACTAGCTCCTGTATTGCAGACGACTTTGAGAAAGTTGTCGATAGTTTCACAGAACCCTGGGCCGATCTCCGAGTCGACTTAGCGGAAATCGCCGCTGCCGAACCGGCGCTTCATATCACCGCGATGAAGTTGGTTCATGAAGCATTCGAGCAAACTCAAGAATTGGCGATGCCAGGTGCCGAACGTGTTCAGTTTCTCGTGCGCTGCTGCCAAATCACCTCTTCGATCGACCCAAGTGCAGGGCAATTCTATTTCGACCAAACTCTGAAAGCGGCAGAAGATGTCGATGAAGAAGCTTTTTCGGTCATCAAGCTTCTTTCCAAGATTGCTCGAAACAAAGACACCGCAACGCCTGCAAGCGACTCTACGACACAAGCAGAATCATTGGCCTGCATTGTTGAAGACTATAGCATGCGGCTTGATGGTCACGACCATTTTCCGTGGACGGAGGCGATTTGGGGAATAGCACATCTTTCACCCGAAGTCGCAACCGCAATGGCTTGCCGGTGGGATCTAACGTCGCGACTAAGCATCGGTCAGAGTATTCCCGATTTGGTAGAAGCTTTGCTGGATCGCGGATCAGTTGATCCACGTTTCACAGTCGCTACATGCCTGCTCCCGGGCAATTGGAACCAAAATTCGTTCGAAGTGAGCCTTCGAGCATTGCTCAAGCTTCGGAATGAGAGTTCATCCGACTTTTCGACAGGTCTAAAAGAGCTGGCTGACTATTGCGTCCGAGGCTCTGAGTTTGAAGAGCGAATCGGCTTGTCACGTCAGTACGCTGAATGGCTCACAAAGCATGGAATGGCGCTTGCAAATGTTTCAAAACCGCTTAGCCAGCTAGTTGCGTTTCACGAACAAGAAGACGGTGGCGAAGTCACGAAACCATCCGCTACGGCCACTGCGCGATCGCAGATTCCAAAATCCGAGCCGAACGCGATCGACGAGGCTGAACCAAAGATAGCACTCTCTGGAACGTACTGCGATCGCGAGAGCATCGAAGTTCCGCTGAGGACGCTTGAATTTCAAGCATCGAACCAAACTGCACGCTGGAATATCTACAGCGAGCGACTGAAGTTGTTACAAGCGATGATCGCGCATGTGCCGCTTTCTCGATACGTCGATCACCTAAATTCGCTCATTGAGGTCTCACCACAACTTGTACCATTCGACCAACTCGTCAGTGCAACTTGTGACCGGTTAGAGCAGTGGAAAGCTCATCCAATGGTCTCGAGTTGGGCGAAAAATGCACCGAAACTCATTGCATCGAGAGCTGTTGAGTCACTATTTGGAAGCTTCAGCTTCCGAAGTTATGTAGTCGAGAAGTTGCTCGATTTGGCCGATATGGATCGCTCCGATTTCGCGCAGATGATGTTGAAAGCACTGCCCGATTCAGAGCGTCTTAATCAGGTGGAAGCGATAGCAGTTCATGACTTCGCGTCGGAACTGGTTTCAACGATTGATGCGGCAACGGCGGAAGAGACATTGCAGATGTTACTAGATAAGCTGACGAAGGACGTCAGGGGAGTAAACTCTGCGTCAAATGTGTCTGCATCTGTAGCAAAGCTTGCAGGCCGTTCCATCAGTTCTGGCCTAGCCTGGTACTTGCTTGGCCATCCAGACACTCGAATCCGATGGCGCACAATTCATGCTTGTAGACAAATGCACCGTATTGGACATCCAATCGCTGAAGAACTTGGGAAATGGCTAGGCGATGGCCAATCTCACGCGATGTGTGCTCCTGACGAACCGTTCTATTGGTTGGCTGCGCGACAGTCATGCTTTCTTTTAATCGAGCGATTGGCAGAAGAAGCACCTAATTCAATGCTTTCGGTTATGCATTTGACGTTAGACGAACTGAGGCACTCACCTTTCCCACACGTCATTGTCCAGCGATCCTGCATAAGAGCAATCCAGGCAGTTGCCGAAGCAACACCTGGGTGCATTTCTGACAGCGATCTTGCGTTCGCAGTCGGTCGCCTGCGCGGAAAGCTTGCATCGAACGACAAACGAGATCGCCACCATGGGCTTGGTGGACCGTGGGAGTCGAAGCATTCGCATCGTTTTGATTTTGACCAGATGGACACTGTACGGTACTGGTACGATCCGTTGTCAAATGTTTTCGATCTTTCCGACGGGGAGTTCTTTCCAGTGATCGAAGACATTATCTGTCAGGACTGGGGCATAAGCGGACACTTGCCCAATCGTGATCGCGCCAAGGCGATGTACCCTCACGCATCGTATACGCTTTTCTCCAATGGTCACGGAAGTGCGCCAACGGTAGAGGACTATCATCATCATGTTGAGCTACATGCGATGTTTTGTGCTGCGATAAGGCTTCTTGACAACCACGAGATTCGACTCGAATCCTATTCACACGGTGACGTAAATCGCTGGGAGAGCTGGCAAGAACGATGGGATATTTCCATTCCACCACTGTGGATCGCAGATCAACGCCAAGCGACGCCGCTGGAAGAAAGATTGTGGACGGAACCGCCATCAGAGGAATGGACCAAAGCACCAACGGATGACGAGTACGATCGAGCGACCGGATTCACCGAGAGTTTGCACGCCGACTATTTGCAAGTATGGGGAAACACCGATCTGTTTACATCGAAAGCGAGTCGCGACTATCGAATTCGATCAGCGCTCGTGACTCCAGATGCGGCAGACGCATTGATGCGTACTTTCCAAGACTCCCATCCATCGACCTTCCGTATACCAGAAGAGGGAGACGAGGACGCTGAAATTCTTGAGAGCGTCGGCGACATCAAATTGGAGCTTCGAGGTTGGATTAGCGACGAGCACACAGAAACGAATCGCTTGGAAGAGTCAGATCCCTACGCTTACCGAATGCAGCCGACAAGGCTTCGTCCCGGACAGCAGGCATGCAAATTCTTCAATATGCAATTCGACAACTCAACCGGAAGGTTCCGCGGAGACAATCCGGCGGGTTGCATTGCCCTGCGGGAAGTCTGGTGCGACAAACCAGATCGCGTAGATCGCGAGAGCTATGGTTTCTTTTCGGAAGGTGAGCGGTTGTGGTTCCATATTCCCGAGCTTTTGAAGTTCTTAAGAGCAATTCAATCATCACTCATTATTGAAACCCAAATCGTTAGACGCGTCGACAAAGGTAAACTTGACGACTCGTTCGACGACGAAAATCTCCGAGGTAAACATGACTGGAAATCCAGAATCTACATCGTCGACGGCACAGGGAACGTCAGCACAGTCCACGGATGTCATCGCATTGGGTAAACGCCTCAGCGAGGAACTTGGACGCGAAAAAGAATACGATACGCTGTCGAAGTGGATCGCGAATCTTCTCGCAGAGAAGATCGTTGTCTGCGAGACAGCTTCAGATGGGGAGGAGAAGGAACGCCTTCAGCAACAAGCTGTTGATCTAACGCTGAGGATTTGGCACGAAAGGTATTGCGTACCGCCATGCATTCGACCGTTTGAAAAAGTTGAGAAAGCCATAAGTTATCTCGCTGACCAAAGCGACCGCGAAACCGATCCGATAATGGCTTTTCGATCGCGTCGGCAAGACAGCAATCCCTTCTCACGCTTGAGTGATGCGTTCGAGGCGATGAGGGACAAGGCCGTTCCCTTGCTCGCCTTGACTCAGATCGTACTCGTCGCTGGCAGTGCCCCGCTTGCCTGGGAAGAGGAGAACAAGGAATTTCTCGATCAACTGGAATCGGACGCAGTAACACTTGTGCGGCGTTGGCTCAGCATCGTCGATGACACGAGCGAAAGTGAAAGCGATTGGACATCTGTCAAAAATCTTTCTCCAGAAGAAAGGGTAAGCAGCGTCGTCGCGCGACTGGAAGAAGGCTTAGATCAAATCCGTCAGACACTCGATGAGTTCAAAGCTGAAATCGCAAATGATCTAGACCAGACGCAGAATCCATAGAGTCGCCTGTCCTTCGCGGCTACGAAGGACTTCAAAACGTCGAGCGTGCGGTCGACGCGATCAAAGCACGCGGAGCCGGAGTCAACGAAGGCTGCGGCCTTCACATCACGATCACTTGGAACGGCGACGCGGCTGCTTTGGCTCGGCTGATAAGCCTGATCGGAAACCACGAACGAGCCATCTACGCTTCGACGGGAACCAAGCGACGCGAACGCAACACTTGGGCCAAGCAAATCAAAAGCTTCGGAAACAAGGACGCAGCCAAGCGAAACTGCGAAGCCGACCAGCTAGCATTCAACACACGCGATTTGGCAATCTTTCCGTTTGCGAATAGACCTTCGATCAATCCGGTTATTTCGCTCTCAGTCGCCCGCTTCAAGGGCATCCTTGATCTCTGACAATATGTCGCGATGTCGATCGCAAAGACCGGTCTGGTTCGAGAGTTTTTCTTTCACTTCACTTGTGAAGTGGAAGGGACGCAACAATTTGGCGCGACGCGCTGCGAAGGTTGGACCTAGCAGGTAGTTGTGAGTCACCAGAGTGGCTCCGTGACCAATAACAAAATCAATGACTCGAAACAGTTTGCTCGTATTCCGAGTGATTCCCTTAAACGAATCGGAAAAGAAGTATGGCATCTCACCCGATGCGATGTGCTGAAGGTAGGCAAGTAGACCAGAATCTAACGTCGGATCAATTCCACTGGCGACGATCGAAACCATCGACTCCAACTCGGTGTCACCACTCGTCTGAGGCAACACTGGCTTCGGGGCAACTGAAGCTTCGTATGAAACGTTACCGCTCTTCGAATTGGCTAGCGAGGAAATCACATGCCAGGCGTGGGGAAACTCCGTTGGAAGCGTTCCGAAACAATCGGTTTCAATACCGTTTTCCTGACAAACTCTTGATGCTGCCAGAAGATCGGCTTGCGTGAAGTAGCCAATCGCAGCCGATGTGATCTCGGGAACTTGATCGTCTGTTAGTACGGGCTTCGCCAGTCCCAACTCGACCGTGGCAGCCTGCGACGCGGCCAAGTCCTCGATCAAGCTATTGCGGACACACATTACGACAAACGAGGAGCAATCGAGATTTGCGATTGGCCGATAGAAGCTCGCCTCTTCAAGCCCAGGAAAAAGCAGAGAGTTGCGGAAAGCAACATCATCCCATCGCATCAACGCCGACTCAATTCTAATGCGAATATCGTTAAGGACCACGTTGATCTGATGGGCGTTGAGTTTCAGCGATTGTAACTTGGGTCTCAGGATTTGTGCCAAGCAGTTGTGGATCATTTGGTGAGGTTGTTTGATTGTGTTGTTTCCGAGTAACGAACGTCGTTTTGGGGGCTTCATTCGGACCAGCGATATGGTAGATGGTTGGCTTCAGCACAATTGGTCGGTTCCATTTCACGGAATTCTACTGTGTGTCCGTATCTTCACCAACATGACACGATTCGTTCACTGTTCTTCGATCGCGTCCTCTTGCCAGGCAACGTCGAATGCAGCATTCACTTCGTCCTCACACGGAAACAGACTCGGTTCCGGCTGGATGTATTCCCGCATTTCGTTTTGGTGCAACCAGATTGGGTCGGCGTTGAGGAAGATAAATTCTTCGACGGAGAGACCGTCAATGGTCTGAGGGCGTTTGATGCGGACCTGTTTGCCATTGATGAATATCCACTGGAATTTCTTTCGGCGTTCTTTCTTGGCTCGCTTTTCTGCAGCCGTCAGTTTGCGTTTTCGTTTTGCCATAATGGAACAGTTTTGCCGTTCGTGTCTTTGTTGCGTTGTTACCGCGCCGTTTGATGTTGTTTCCCGGCGAAGCGGCCTGGTCGCGGCAGTATACATGCTCCAAACGAAAACTCGTACTCAGAAAGCTCGAGGAATGCACGCTCCTTTGCCAGCGGTGCACCACCGCTGCGGTGGCCAGCGTCTATCCGCTAAGCGATTGGACGCTTGACGCGAGCCAGTGGCGTAATCACAATAGTGATACATTGGTGGACCACATTCGCGAGGGCAGTATGATTAAAAAACTGGTGAAGCACGGTAATAGCTGGGCAATCGTAATTGATCGACCTATCTTAGATTTGCTGAAGATCGATCCAGAGTCTCAGGTCGAGCTGACAACAGACGGGCGAACGATCAACATTGCTCCCCACTGCGAGGCGGACAAGAAAACTAGCATCCGAACGGCTCGAAAAGCTGTCAACAAAAAGCACTCCAAGGCGTTCAAAAAGTTGGCCGAGTAAATGGTTGATGGCATTCTATTCCTGGAGGTCGATGATGTTCTGGAGTCGCATGCGTTTCAGGTTCAAACGTACGGTGGTGATGATGGCCTGCGAGACGCGGGACTACTTGAGTCTGCAATCGCACAACCACAAGCTTCTTTCGGCGGCGACTTGCTTCATGTGTTTCCTTTCGAGATGGCTGCGGCTTACTTATTTCATTTGGTCATGAACCACCCATTCGTCGATGACAACAAACGAGTCGGACTGGAAGCTGCATTGATCTTCTTAGAAATCAACGAAGTTGCGATTGAAGCGACCGATGAAGAACTTGTGCAGATTGTGCTTGATACAACGTCGAGCAAAGTAACGAAGCAAGACATCGCCAAGTTCTTTGAATCACATCACGTTTCAACCGACTAACGCATATTCTCCTCACGCTTGCCGACGGGGATCGGTGATTCGCCGGTCCGTTCCAAGATCGCTGGTTTGCCGGTGAATCGTTGGTAGCGGTCGACGATCACGTCACAGTACGGCGGATCGAGTTCCATCAAGAACGCCTTGCGTCCGGTTTGCTCCGCGCCGATCAATGTTGATCCGCTGCCGCCGAACAAGTCAAGCACGTTATCGCCTTTGCGAGACGAATACTGCATTGCCTTCACAGCGAGTTCCGCCGGTTTGCCGGTCAGGTGTTCCAATTGTTGTGGCGGAATCTTCTTTACGTGCCAAAGATCGGTCGCGTTGTTCGGCCCGAAGTACTTGTGTCCCGCCCCTTCACGCCATCCGTAGAATGCCCATTCGTGGGCACCCATGAAATCCTTTCTCGTCATGACCGGGTGCATCTTGTCCCAGATGATGGCTTGCGAAAAATACAAGCCGTTTGATGACAGCACGGGCGGATAGTTTGCGATGTTCGAGAAGCCTCCCCAGATATAGAAGCATCGGCCGGGTTCCAGAACGCGAGCGATGTTGCCGAACCAGGCTTTCAGCAGCCGATCGAACTCCTCGTCCGAAACAAAGTCGTTGGCCAGTGGTCGGTCCTTGGCCCGCATCTTCTTAGGACCGTCTTTGGTCTTGCCCTTGCCAGCTTCGAAGGAACTGTTGCCGGCCGCGATTGCGTTCTTGCTACGAGGTTCAACCTTCACGTTGTACGGCGGGTCTGTATTGCACAATTGAATCGTCGCGCCATTCAAAAGCCGGTCCAGGTCTTCAACGCTGGTCGAGTCACCACACATCAAACGGTGATCGCCGAGGATCCAAATGTCATCACGTTGAGTGATAGCGTCGTCGGGCGGCTCAGGGACATCATCGGGATCTGTCAATCCTTGGCCGACACCGGGATCAAGCAACATCGCCAGTTCGTCGGCATCGAAACCGAGCAGTTCACAATTGAAACCTGCGTCTTGCAACGCTCCCATTTCGAGCGGAAGTAGATCAAAATCCCACTCCGCGTTTTCGCCAGTGCGGTTGTCGGCGATCCGGTAGGCTCGGACCGCTTCGGGTTCCATGTCGACCGCGACGTGGACCGGAACTTCGGTCAGCCCAATCTTCTTGGCGGCCTTGAACCGCGTATGGCCGACGATGATGACGCCGTCGGCATCGACAACGATCGGTTGGCGGAAACCAAATTCGTTGATGCTTTGAACGACCGCGTCAACTGCATCGTCGTTGATACGCGGATTGTTTTCGTAAGGCTTGATTCGATCAAGCGACCACATTTCGACCTGCATAGTAGTGTCCTTTTCCAGAGGTGAAGAAACGGAAAAGGGTCGGTCGTTGGGTGGTTGGTTAGATGTTTGGTTGGTTGGGTGCTATACTTGTGCCGGCAGTTACGCGAATGCTCTGTCGCTACGCCTCATCTTGATCGGAGTTCGTCATCTCAGATTCCTCGCGCAGTCGCAAACGCACTTCGACCAGCAAGCGTCCGAGCATGTTTTTGCCGCGACCGTCACCACCGTCGCCCCAGTAATCATCGTTGGTAGTGTGTTCAATGATTTTGGCGTTGCCGGTGCTGAGCAGAAGTTCGCGAAGCTCGTCGTGCTGGGTGAACTTGGCGATTAGAGCTTCACGCATTACGTTTACCTTGGCCGACTCCCAATCCTTGCGAAGCGTTCGCTTTCGGTCGCGTCCCATTCTAGCTGCGAGCATCGGTGAGTTTGCTTTGCGAATTTCGTTTTGGTCGGATTTCGACTTGAACTTCATCGCCTGAAAGTAGTGCTCTGTCGTTGGCCATGTCGCCTTCCCGATACGAATCGGGTAGTCGGCAAAGTTTGAAAACTCGCCGTATTCATCGCCCGTGCTGTAGAATTTGATCGAATCGGTCATTGAGTCTTCTCTTAGGGGGAATTCGTACTGGGTCAGATGACACTGGCCAATCATATCAGGTTCGTCTTGCCGTTCGGACAATCAAAACTAACTGTGCCTAATAAGGCTGCTGTTCCGGTGGCCCCCACAAGAAGTATATGGCCGCGGAGGACCCACTCGATTTTTCGCTCCAACGCGCGCCCCGATTTACTCGCCGCCACCGTGCCAACGACGCGCCGCCCCGGGCGTATATATATACGCCCGGGGGCGGCACGTCAGAACGCGCTGACGGCGACGCGTCGCCCACTGGGGGCGGCACGTTAAAACGCGCCGCCGGGGCGCNCGTTAAAACCCGGGGCGGCACGTTAAGCATCGTTTGTATTTCCGTTTTGGGAGACCAGTTTGTATCCGGTAAACTTGCTTCGACCCTTTTGACACTGGCACGTNTCTACTACTCCTTCATCNATCAGAATCTCCAATGCTTCCTTGGCTGTACGGTCTCGCATACAGACGTTTGCACTAATTCCACGAAGGGATTCCCCCATTGGGAAAGTGCTGAGTGACTCAACAATCTGNTGTTTCCTGCGATCAAATTTTGACTGTTTCCGTCGTTCTTGTTTTTCTTCCGATACCAAGTCACCGGCCTGCTCACGGAGTTCGTACGCATCACTCGCCTCCAGCACGCTCACGTCCCAACGACGTCCGCCGGGGTCGTCACGCGTTCCCTCTTGTACATCAACGCCCCACAAACCGCTGTGGCCGGCCGAGCCACCCACACTCATCCATAGTTCATGATAGCCGCCACGTTCGGGATCGTATTTGACGCGTCGGTTAAGCAAGATCCATTGACGGACGAACTCTTGAAAGCCAGCCCACGCGATGTTTTCCAGTTCCGCTGGTTCGTACGGGTCGGCAATGCTCTTCTTGAGGTGGTGACACAGGATCGGCGTGCAGCCGGTGTCTTGAGCAAGCTCGCCGATAGATTTGAGCAGACCGCCCACGATGAACAGGTTGCCGGCGTCGTTGCCCAGTCCGAGCATCATTAAATAGGTCGGATCGAGGATCAGCACGTCAAGTGCGTGGTCCTCAATCACGCGTTTCATTGCGTCGATGTGTTCTTGGTTGGTCAGTTGCGGAACGTCAAAACACCATACAGCTCCGTCGCAATCTGCCAAACGGAGTTGCTTGGCACGCGCGACTCGGCGTGCGGTTTCCTGAATCGTTGCCGCACCGGACTCGCCTGACATCACGCCGACGCGTCGGGCTAGATTGACATCGAATTTACCAAGAAACGGTGTCGCTTCGGCGAGCGACAACGCCAGGTCGACGCTGATATTGGTTTTGAGCGTTTTCTTTGGGCCGGCGATCATCGACGGTTGTCCTCGGACGAGGATTCCGTTGATGAGGTATTCCATGTCGTACTGCGACGCGTCGAGATCGCGACTGGAGACGATGTTGAAAAGCTTCTCTTCGGCGGCCCGACGATCTTGCTCAAAGTGATTCTCGATTGTTGCGACATTGATTTGATCAGGCTCGTACCGAGCAACGCTGGCCGCGATCCGATCGACCTCGTCGCGATCCATTGGCGGAACGCAGCGAACTCGATTCGTTTCCTGAATGGCGGCAGCGATTTCATCGACCGACATTCCGGCTCGCCGCATCGTGCCGCCCAGTCGGGCCAGTGTGCCGTTGCGTTGGCCGGCAGGGATTCGGTTGCCGCCGACCGCGGTCGTGATGACACGATCGGATGAGTTGCCGTCGGATAAACGATTGAGATCATCGACCAACCACTGCGGCGGCAACGGCAGATCTTCCGGACCGACGTCGAGTTCCATGGTCGGTGCCCAGCGGTACCGCCCACCGCCTTCGAGGACCGACGGCGGAACAACGACGTAACCGCCATCGACTTTAATGTCGACGAACTTGGCAAGCTCGCTGTTCCAGTTCTTCCACGCGACGCCTTCGGGACGGCGAAAGAAGTATTGCCGGCCGCCTCGTGCGGTTAACGACAACGGTGCAACGGCGAGGTCCATCGACCGCTCGGGATCTTCGAGCAACCAATGGCTACCGACGTCGACGTCAAGCACGAAGATGCCATTGGTCGAAACGCCGATGTTGGCCGAAGGCGATTTTCGCCACCAATCCTCGATGGTATCCAGGTCGTTCGTCGCGTCGTTGCATCCATGCGGCGTGATGGGTTGCTTGGTGCCTGACGCGCAAGGAAATACCGCGTAGCCGAGATCGGCCAGCGTGAGCGCGGCGTCGTGAAGTTTGGAGATAGTTGCTTGGAAAGTCAAAACGGAACCTCGTCATCGTAGGCATCCATGCCGGCGAGACACGCATCCGGTTTGTCGGTTAGCTTGGCGTCGATGATCCGATCGAACTTCTCGCCAGCGATACTGCGAATCGTGATCTCTTCAGGAAACGCGAGTGCGCCGCGGGTTGCCAACGAAACCGCTTCGGCCGAGCTGTCGGGCACCGGTTCATTGGATCGCTCTCGCCACCACCAAACCACTTTGGTGCGAGCGAACCCAGTGTGCTCAAAACAGACGTACTCGCGGTGATGAAAGTTGATGCCGATGACATACTCAACGCACATCGACTTCGGATCGTCCTCTTCGGCGTCGCGTTTGGTGTGAACGCTGTAGAGTACGTCTTGGACCTCGTGCGTTTGCTCGGTGATGTCCTCCGACAACACCGCTG